>JAUNGB010000134.1 GCA_030524715.1 Eubacteriales bacterium
TATCTGCCTTGGAATCCAATGGTAAAGGAACTTTGTCGGTAGCCATTCACCTTTTATTTTGAAAGGTTAATGGCTATTTTTCTATACACCGTTTTATTTGACGCTTACCATGTACCCAGCTTTTTACCACAAAAATCAGCAACAAAAAGGCAAAGCTTTTTTCTGCCCTGCTCCTTCTCTCAATATTATAATGTCTGCGACAGTGTTTTCGGCATAGCCGCCGACTCTGGCTTCTGATAAGTCCCAGACACGATTAAGCTGGTATAAGCCGTTTTAAGATGGCCTCATTAGCAGGCCCTTAGCAAGCTGCTTGAAAATGGGTGTTAGTCACATTTGTAAGCACATACAATCTCATGCAATCTGGTGTAACGCCCGTATAAGGTGGTGATTGCTGGTATCCTCAAACACTATTCCCGTATATTCCATTTGCCGGAATAAAGCCTCGTATATTTAAACAGATTCCTCACACCGGAACCCAACTGATCTGCATAGCCTATATTCCGGAAGAAGGATGCAATAATCGGATTCTTGGGATTTGGCTCTAGGTTATCCATTGTTATATAGCCTTCCTTTGACGCACGGCTTGCATTTTCCACATACATCTGATTTTTCTCAATTACAAATTTGGCGGTATAACTGCTGGTGAACTCCCGATGCATCAAGGTGTTGCTGACCATCTCACGGGCAATCGTATTCCGAAGGCTCTTTCTCACCGAAGCCTCCAAAAAGAACTTATCTGGCAGATGTTTTCTGGCAAAGTCAAGAAGCAACTCATAGCTCTCAACCAGATTTGTCTTTATAATTTCCCGATCGTCATACCGATCTACATTCACCTTACGAACAAGTGCATCCGTCACATAAGCCGGAGACACATTCAGAATCACATCATCTCTCCCCAGCAGCATAATTGCAGCCAGATTCAGCCCTTTTTCACCAGTAGCAATATCATATCCATATAACCCTGCACTTTTTAGCAACTCCTCATCATCCATCGCAGTCCAGGAATGGGTTCCATTCGGAGCATTATTCCTTGCCATCAAACGGATTTTAGGCAACAAATCTAAACGCAGATCGCTGAGTTTGGCATAGGGGTAAATTTTCTTTTCCGTAAAGATATTTTGCTTGCGAATATACATCTGAGCAATCGCACCGGTGGCTGTTACCTTCACATCCGCATCGTCCACCCGATCATAAATAACCTTTTTATAGCTGTGGACCTCGGCACTCGGTGGGATATGCACATGAAGAATAGTCCGCTTTTCATCATATTTGACAATTTCCGGAACCAAATATACCGTAGGGGAAAACAGCGCCGAATTACTTACGACGCTGATAAAATTCTTCACCATATCCGGAGCTGCCTTTTCCGGTATTCCTGATACCGTCCCGTCATCCAGCACTCCTTCTTATTTTACGATCCATAATCATACTAATCTGATTCTATACACAATACGATGATTTAGATTTTACTATTTCTATATGATTCCCGTCAAAGCCATAAAACTCTAATAAATGAAAAACATCTCCCTCAGTCACTTTACAATTTGGACCTATAATTATTTTTTCAATAGGTAATTCATCTTGATATGTATCATATCTCATGTCCAAATAAGAGACAATCCTATTTCCCCTGACCATAAATTCTAACGCATTAGGAAACAAATTATACATATCACTGGCTCCCCCCTCTTGAGCACTTATCCCTTTCCAATTATAATACTCTCCCCAATCATCATTATATTTGTTTGTGTTTTCATCCTCAATAATCAATCGCCATTCCTTTTCTTCCGAATATTCTGCCCTTTTAATAAAAATAGACTCTTGTAATATTCCTTTTTCAGCCAAAGCAATATCATAAGATCCTTTATCCTTTTTACCCAAGATAAGCTTTGTATCGTCATTTACAATCGCTACTATAATTCCATCGTAATCATTTTCCTTTATTAAAATTCAAAGCAAAATCATTTTCAAGTATTTCTGAAACTTGAAATCACAGATTGTGATCTCAAGTGTTCTCTAATTTTTGAGGTTTCAAATTGGAACCTCAAATTATATGCATCTGCTTGTTGTTTCGTGAAGTAACAAAGGCATTGTTGGCGATAAAAAGCCACCTCTCCACAAAAGCCCTCATAATACCGATACTCACATTTACGGTAACATCATTGTGGAGTACGCTTGCAAGCATAGATATTCCCTGTTCGGTAAAGACATAAGGTATTGTACAATGTCCACCATATCCATTTTCATTCAAACTTGAAATGCCAATTTGGAATCTCAAGTTTTATCTATCCCTGTTTTAAGGTCGCAAATTGTGACTTTAAACACTTTTCTCAACAAATTCATTATACCATTCTCCCGCCTTTTTAGCACAAAAATCTGCAAAGAAAAAGCAAGGCCCTTCTCTGCCACCGTCTTTGGCAGAAATACCCTCCGCACACTGGTTTTTGTTTTTGGCTCCTTCAACACCAGTGCTGTATGTCTGGAGGCCAGCCTTGCAGGGAACATTTTTATGACCTCTTTTCCATCCAGGGCCTGCAGAGACTCACGCTGTACTCTTTGCAGTTCTTTATTTACATAGATGCTGGCTCGTCCGCCCTCTATACTTTCCGGTGTTATGTCGATACAATCCCATGTCAAGGCAAGCATTTCTCCCATACGCAGGGAGCAGGAAAAAGCAAGGTTCAATGCCAGTTTTAATATATCATCATCGCAAAGCTCTATCGCATGAAACAGTATGTCAGCAGTCCAAATCTCCCTCGGCTTGGCTTCACTCTTTGGCAATGTTGCGTTTACCACCGGATTTCTGGACATCAGTTCCCATTTTACCGCCTGGTTAAAAGCATTACTAAGTAATTGGATTAATGTAGTTATCTATCATCCCCCGGCGGCCTTCATAAATAGAAAGCGCTCATGTATTTACCCCATAAATGGAAACGTATTCCTCCAGTAATTCCCGGATCATTTTTACAGACGGGACTATGAGATTTCCTGTATCCTGCTCTCACCAGCCCATACACTGTATTTCAATGCACTCCAATCAATCTTGCCAATTTCAGGCATCGTAATAGTGTCCCCATACAACTGCCTATCTGCTTCCTGATTCGCAATAGTCCGGTAAAAAGATTGTGACTGATATCATTCCTTAAAGCTGCTCTTTATTATGCATCTTTTTCCGTAGACAACAATCTGCTGCAGCTGTATCCTTCCGAGCAATTCCTCTACCGTACCTTCCGCTATTCCAAGCAGCTGTGCTATCTCACTCACTGACAATGTAGTTTCCCATAGGTTAGTTCCCGGTGGAGTCCCCTCTACCTTGAATAAAAACAGAGGATCATGTATTGTAGAAAGCTACGTGCAAAAACCCCGACAGCTAGAGAACATTCTCCGGTTTTGACATGCATCCGGTCCATCCAAGACCCTTCGCCCATGTTTTGTAAGATTTCTTTTCTTTCGAATCATCTCCATTGATTGCTTCAAAAAATCAGTTCTACAACCTGATCACTGATCTTTCTGTGCCACAGGCCTTCTGTAATCAACACACGCCTTACTTTAATTGGATAGGTGTTCAAGCTTCTGCAGTTTTCTTTACTGATCCCGTTTCTTTATATGTATCTGTAATCTGCTGATATAACTCATCCATGTATATGGCTCCTCTCATTTGTTATAGGTGGCCTACCTTTAATGAAAGTATATTATCCGGAATTATTTGTATCAACCTTACCTTTTTGAAGATAAATTGACACCAGAGTAACTCCCAGTACCATATTTCTAATCCGGATAATTGGAAAATCGGTCTAAAAACAGTTTAACGGATTCCTGTAATTCCTCGCTAAATTCCGATAAATCATCTGGTGTAATGACTTCTTCCTGGATCAAACGAACCAGATCAAAAATCATATTACCCTTGTTCAACTCAATATAAACTCCGGGTCTACGTCGATCCTCTTTGATTCGTGCCTCCAAAGTCCAGAATCTCTCAGATGGCGCCATTTCTCCCTGTAACAAAGAAATGTATTCCCGGCATAACCTTGCCATATAATTTTCCTGCCATCCATCGATCTTAGCTCTATATAATTTCCAGTCACTCTTCTTAACTTCCATGCTATCAATCCTTCCTTACTCACATTTACAACTCGATTTAATGCTTTTACCTCGACTTGATAAAGTATAGCCAACCATTACCTGTTTATTACAAATAACATATATCATCAGCTTTTCAATGTCAAATTGGGCTAATTCTACAGCCATAACCTGTGTCTGTTCATCCATTTGTATTTTTGTCGTAATCTTAAATCCTTTCAAAACTTGAGCTTCCAAATTAGAGCCTAAGTTTTATCTATCCTTTTTAAGAGCGTAAACCGCAACTTCAAACACTTTTTCCCGTCAAGTTCATATACCATGTATCCAGCTTTTTACCACAAAAATCTGTAACCTTATAAGGTAAATACTAAGAACTTACGTTATTCCTGTAGAAATTATCTGAATCAGATTCTTACCTATAATAGTGCAAAAGCTGCGAAAAATATTTATTCATACTCTTATGTAACGACCGTAAATGAGACCAAGTTAAAAATGGTACACACGTGTTCCATTTTTCTTTTTATGTTCAATAATTATTACCATGAATCCCCATTAGCAAAAAGAACATAAGAAAAGCCAGAAACCCTCGTTTTTACAAAGATTTCTGGCATTGCTCTCTGGCGTTCCCGACGGGATTCGAACCCATGGCCTTCCGCTTAGGAGCAAAAAGGGCATTTGTCGATTCGCTGCTGTGCGAGTCGATTTTTGCCTGTAATTGCAGTATTTTTTAAAGGTCCGAGTTGATTCCTGTCCGTCGCTGCCGCTAAATGTATCCCCTTGTCGGGGAGTGTCTTTTAGCGGATTCTTAGTATTTTCTAAATCCGGTGACAGGGCGTGTATCGCGCAGAAGTCCTTCTTAGCTGCCCTCAGCAGGGTGTTCCCTGGCATCCACAGAAAGAAGTCGGAACCATTTTTAGCAGTGTCTTTAAGACCCATTCTTCAGTCTATTATACAGTAAAAACAGCCTGATTAATAGCCATTTTTAGTGGTCTCAGCACGAGGCTGATATTTTTTGTTCAACAGAACCCATAGGGTCGTGCTTTCAAAGGCAAATGGACTTATGCTGAACAAAAACAATACCGGCAGCCGATTTTTTAGCAACTCGGATGCCGGTATGTATACCACTATTATTCTCCAATCTCATTGAATAACTGACTGATTTTCGTAAAAGCCTGAACAGCATCTTCAAAATGCTGCCGCTCGGAAGTATAGAGAAGATCCTCATGTAAGCTTTCATATCTACTGCGGATTTCATCATTAAAATGCATCTGCCAGCTCTCAAAAGCGTACGGGCCTACCGGATCATATTCCCTAGAAATATTTCTTTTCTGAAGATAGAAGCTATCCGTTTCCTTCGTAAGCTGAAGCAATTCTTTCAGACGTGAAGTATCAAGCAGAAACTCCTGTATATCGAGCCTGTCAAAGAGTACTGTTACATCATAAATATGTCGAACCTTTCGAAGCAGGGTTCCGCAAATTGCATGACGCTTCACCGACATGACCTTGTCAAGAAATGTTCTGGTGATATCCAGCGTATTTACGCTGACGGTCTCCAGTTCAAATTCCTGAATGGCATCCTGCATGCCTTTTCTTCAAGATATTCCTGAATATAGGTCTTAAGCTCTTTACGAGAGTACGGATCCGGTCTGACGCTTGAACCAATTTCCAGCTTTACCCGACAGGCATCTTTGTCCTCATCAACCGGCCAGACATAAGCGCTCTTGTTTCTGTCATTTCGCTCAGCTTCGATTTTTTCCATTTGGAAGCCCTGAACCATAGTATCTTCTACACGCTTCAAAGCTTTGCTGTATTTCTTGTTGTTCAGATCAGAAACCGGGATAAAGGTAAGATCAATGTCTTCGGAAAATCGGTTGATGGATCCAGGATAACACTTGCTTAACGATGTTCCTCCCTTGAATACACACATATCAGCGTATTCACTATCCTGTAGATTCTTTAATAGCATAACTATATAATAATCTCTACGGACTGCATCTGCGGGAATTCCGATGTGATTGGCAACTATCGCAATCAACTCTTCAAACTCTTCTTTATGCTCGTGCAGTTTCATAAAACTCCTCCATTTCTGGGATAGCATAGGAAGAAAGTACTGATAAAAACTGATTCAGAGTATTCTCTATGCCAAGATGATTAAGAAAGCTTTCCAGGAATGCAATCGTAGACTTTTTGTATTTACGATTTTTCAGCACATATACTGCCGCATGATCGGAATAAATCTTTGCAAATCCGGCCATGTAAGCAGCAAGTGCTCCCTTGTTGACATCCTCTATGCTTCTATAATTTTGTAAAATCTCCAGTGCTTCAATAACAGGAATCGTATCCGCCGTAAGATCTACCGAGCAGTTTGTTACGCAGACGTTGCTGACATTTTTCTTCTGTTCAGAGAGCGCAGAAGAAAGCACTTCTACACGTTTGCTCACCTGAGTGGTCAGACCTTTTCGGTTATAGAGACGATATCCAATTACGACTCCACGCCCATCGCTCGTATAGTGACTGATAATATCGTTCTCGCTGATCGGAACAGAACCAAACCGTGATTTCTTAGGTCTGTAATATATGCCTTTTGTAAGGTGAACGAGCGTACCTTGCTTACTCATTCTTTCTAATGTTTTGTAATAAGACATCTCCGGAACAGTGCCGAATGATCTTTCATACAGGGCACTTGCCTCCAAAAGCTTATTTTCCGGCTCTTGTTCAATCACAGACTCAATATACTTTGCATAGCTGTTCATACGACACCTCCTCCTGATACCATTATATTCTCTGCAAAGAAAATGTCAAGTAGAATTCATTTTTACTTGAATATCGAGTGGTATCAAGAAGAGTATGTGCACGATACTTCAGTTTTATGCATACAGAAAAAAATAGCGGGCAACTCGTCCCTTTCAAGAAAAGCTGTCCGCTATGTAAGGATCGCCTCTTCCACATCCATATCTTCATCATACGCATACAGCAACCGGGCTATCTCCCGGATCGCTTCCTCTACACCTTTCACCGTAAACATCTCAGTGCCGCCTCCTTTTCTTTTTCAAGAGAATATGCCCTTCAATCACATGAGCATCTCTTTTGATCCTGATCTCTCCCTGTTTTTGACTTGTCAACACCTGCTGATACCCTGCTTCATCCAAAAACCTCTCTACCGCCAGAATGTCATGCCCTTTCAGCTCCTTTGCGGAAATATCCTGCATTTATAAACTCCTTTCACCTGTCATGCTGCTGCTGACGCTTCCGCTGCCACTGTTCCAGCAGTTTGATAATCGTTTCCTCCATTTTTTTCGGGGTATAACTTCTGGGAAAATATTTCCGCAGGGTATCAGAAGAAAATGTCACTTTGTCCAGATCACTTTTCTTCTCTTCCGACATAATGGCAAGCATCACATCTTCGGTGAGCTTCCCATCCTGGCTGAATTTTTTCATGCGCTGTGCCTGGGATAAAGAGGGGGTTGCCTGTTCCGAATCAATCGTCTCCAAGAGCCACTCCTGTTCCTCCAGTTTTAGGAATGAAACCTCATAGGCCGGATTAAAAGCCATCTTCTTTTCATCTACCAAATCCAGCAGAGGGGGAATCAGTTCTTCTCTTTGCAGGTTACTGTCAACCATAATGATAGTTGCTGCATCATCATCCAATTCCCGGATGATTACCGGCATGGTCTCTTTCCCGGCTATTTCACTGGCATGGTGGCGGCGATGCCCGGATATCAGTTCATACCCTCCATTTGGGTCCGGCCTTGCAATGGCAGGCACCAGAACACCATACTGACGGATACTCTCCGCCGTATCCATCATCGCCTCATCATCCTTGACTTTGAACGGATGGTTTTTAAAAGGATGAAGCTCTGACAAGGGAAGCTCCATTACTTTTTCACGCCCTTCATCTGCGCGGCTCTCATCCGTAGAAAACAGATCATCTACCGATGCCAGCTTTACATTTTTCGCGCTGCTTTTCAATTTTTAGCACCTCCTTCGTCAGATTTTGGTAGGCTTCTGCCACTTTTCCCCCAGGATCATGGGCATAAATGCTTTTCCCCTCCGCACTGGTTTCCTTTGCCCGGACCGAATGTGGGATTTCCGTCCCAAATACCCTGATCTTGCTTCCGTAAGTATCCCGAAGCAAAGCGCTGATGTCTTTTGCAAAGTTTGTCCGGCTGTCTACCATCGTGAGCAGGATGCCATCAACCTGCAGTTTGGGATTGATCTGCCTTCTCACCTTGCCAATCGTAGACAACAGCTGCTCCAATCCCTTTGCCGGAAGGTACTCTGCTTGGACGGGAATTAATACCCTGTTTGCGGCCGTCAAAGCATTTACGGTGAGCATCCCCAGGGATGGCTGACAGTCAATCAGGATATGGGAATACTGATTCCTTACACTGTCCAGATACTGCCTGAGAATTGTCTCCCGGCTCATAGCATTTACAAGAGAGACCTCCATGCCGGATAGCTGAATATCTGCAGGCATGAGATCAACCCCTTCGGGATGATGTAATATCCCTTCTCCGGGAAGGATCGGTTCATCCAGTAACACTTTCCCCATCATGTCAGAAAGTGTCACCGGCAGCTTGTCCGGCTGTGGATTGCCGAAACTGATCGTAAGGCTGCCCTGCGGATCACCATCCACTACCAGCACCTTTTTACCTGCCCGCGCCAATCCAATACCCAGATTGACACAGGTTGTTGTTTTTCCGACTCTTCTCCGCTCCCGCTCCGGTCGGCGCTAAACATGTGCCACTGGCACATAGCGCCCTTTCTGGTTACATACGGAAATAATTTGTGCATTCAAAATCATTCCTCCTTTCA
>JAUNGB010000032.1 GCA_030524715.1 Eubacteriales bacterium
CATGGATGAAGTCTCTATCTCCCTTTCATCCATAGTCCCGAATGGGTGATGCCCGATGTTCGGTTCGGGAAGAAAATTTTTGAAAAATTTTCATATATATAAAATGCGTCCGACCGGGCAACTGCCCAGCGGACGCATTTTATAACTGATTCAATTATTACCCCTGCTCCGATATAGGTTTTTACCATAGGTACAAGGGTGTTTGACAGAGCGGTTATATCATCAAAGATGACAAAAAAAGCATAAAGCCAACAAAATCACATCATTTATTTTATATCGAGTTTTTGGAATTTCTTCAATCCAATCCATAATGGTATCAGAGAAATTGTCAGATATATTATGCTATAAATCCACGCAAATCCCGTCGATATTTGATTATCATTATACAAATCAAGAATGTTTGTGGAGTCGCAATATTCTAATATCGGCACAGACTGTATCACCACAAAGGCAAGCAGGGAAATAACAATCCCGGCCAGCGTACAAAAGAAGCTTTTGCGGTACATACAAAGTGCTATCACAATATTTACCACCATGATTACCTGAATGACGATTAGCACATCCGAAGTAATGTTCCAGATAAGTTCCTGTAGACCAGAACAGAAAAATGTATTTCGCATACTTCTTGCAATCCAAATGTAATAGACACCGACTGCAGTTACATACATCGTCATGTATGACAACACGATCAGGAACACCACAGACAGATATTTTGCAAAAAAGATCTGTGATCTATTACAATTCCTCAGTATTATAAACTTTATCTGCCCATCATCCTTTTCTTTTCCAAAGAAAAAAACAGCAAGAATCACAAATAAGATGCCTGCAAATCCTGTAAATCCAAGCAATGCCCAGCAGGATGACGCATAACCCATTGCTGAAATTTCCCCCTCCAGGGTAGCAGCCTGTGAACCACTATTATATGCGATTCCATAAAATAGAGGAAGTGCAATAAAAAGTAAAAACAGTTTAGATGTCTTGCAATGAATCGCCTTATAACATTCCATTCTAAGTGCATAAAAAAAATTCATAATTATCTTGCCTCCCTTCATTCAAGCAATATCTTTTTTGTTAAAAAGCAGTATCGCTGCACAGGACACTAATATACACAAAATTCCGCTTATCATAAAACTGCTCACCGCAATTTCTCCACCCGTTACAGACAAATGTTCCATAAGATAATCCGCATAAAATTCTGGAAATATTCCTTTCAAATCCACCAATTCATTTGCATATCTCAATGCAAACCATACAAAGTAAACAATCACAATCGTATGTATCTGCTTCAAATACATTCCGGCCAGTATTGCGGCTACACCACACAGCACGAGCATTTCCCAGTACCCAAAGAACATTCCTGCGTAGCTAATAAAGCAGCCTTTTTGCATAATATGAAATGTAGAACTTCCGATATTGCCAAGATAATACAGGAAAGAATTCACAAGCCAAAATGCAAGCTGAAATAAAAATAAAAGGCTTGCATAGGAAAGTATTTTTGCAATTATGATTTTCTTCCTGTTTCCAATCAGTACCATACTGATCCGAAGCTGTCCCTCATCACGTTCGCCTGCAAAAAGATTTCCCGCAAGATATACTGCAACCAGAAAATAAAAATATTTCACCAATTCCTGCATATCAGCGCAATAATCAAAAGCACTGGGAAATGAAGATTCCCCAACCATATAAGGCAAACGAAAAATAGTACCTATACCAAATAAAAATGGCAGCAGCATCAAAAAACACCATGCCAGAAGATATTTCCGATGGTACATCTTATACAACTCTTGCTTTATCATGTTCATCACCTATACAAATAACTGATAGAGCGCATTCTCAAATACCTCTATCTTTTCTACTGCAAATCCCTTACTACTGTGTTCACTAATGGTATCCTGAAGTTTCTCCTCATCGTAAGGAATGACAACCGGCAGTTCTTTTCCCTTGAACCATATCTTATATTTTTTGTTCCGGTTCTGTAGTTCCCTTAAAGTTCCGCAATATTTGACTGTGCCATCGGAAATCGCAACAATTTCATCCGCCAGATCACCGACTTCATCTAACTGATGGCTGGAAAAAATAATAGATACATTCTTTTGCCTCTGCATTTCTTTGAGAAAAGATTTCATTTCCTCCATACCTACCGGGTCTAATCCGATAAATGGTTCGTCAAGAATCAGCAGCTCGGCTTCATGGACAAAGACCTGTGCTAATGCCAGCCGTTGCTTCATACCAAGAGAAAAGGACCTGACCTTATCATTCCTGTTTTTTTCCAGCCCCACCATTTCAAGCAGTTCTGAAATTCTCTGTTTTCTCATGGTTCCTGTCATACGGGGATCAGCCAGTAGGAGATAGTTCAGGTTTTGATATGCCGTCATATCATCATAAAATCTTACATCAACCAGTGAACCGATCCTGCTCATAACTGCTGCACTTTGACAGTTCATCTTATTGCCATCAAAATAGATTTCTCCATCATACTGACAGAGCAGACCGAGAATTGTCTTCATCAATGTAGTTTTCCCGGCTCCATTTTTGCCAAGCAGCCCTACAATAGAACCTTTAGGAACGGAAAAAGAAATATCTTTGAGGACTATATTTTGTCCATATCCTTTTGTCAGATGACGCACTTCCAATACTGTTTGCTGTTTCATCTGCGTATCCACCTCACATTTCTGATTTTTAGCCACCTCATGGTTTCTGATAGCTGAATTATCTCAATTTCTCTTTCAAACAACAATAGGACTTTCAGGCATAAATTTTGCCCGAAAGTCCTATTGACAATGCAAATTCTTCTGTTTTCACTACTGTTCATCAATCAGTCCAAGTTCAATTCCTTTCATGATCGCTCCAACCCTGGAGCGCACCTGCAGTTTGTCTAATATGGATGAAATATGGTTTGTGACCGTTTTCTCAGAAATATATAATTCAGCCGCAATCTCTTTTCTTCGCTTATCCTGACTGATCAGTTCCAGAACCTTGATCTCCATATCTGTAAGAACTGCTTTCTCATCTGAACCGGGGAAAACGCTTGCCTGATCAATACACACCTTTCGTATCGTCTGCGTTAATGATGCAATGCTTTCTTCTTTAGAAGCAAATGCATCCGCAACACTGCTTTTTGCCATATGGCTGATATTATATCCGGACATTAAAATAACTTTGATGTCCGGATTATCTTTTTTTATGACTGCTGCCAGTTCAATCCCATTATAAGCACCCATCCGGATATCCATCAATACAGCATTCGGCATTGATTTCCGAACTTGTGTGCAGATCATTGACGGCTCCGTAATCGTTTCAAGCACAGTTATTCCATCCTGCTGTGATAATTGAGCGGCAATTCCCTCTGCAATCATTTTGTGGTCATCCGCAACTATGATTTTTATTTCTTCCATTCCATCACCTCATTGGTATGTAGATTTGAAATTCGCTTCCTTTTGTATCTGAGAGTATCCGTATGCTTCCGCCAAGCCCGGCAATCTGTTTTTTGATTGTGTATATTCCCATATGCGGTGCTTTTATCAGTTCATCATCTTCCGGAATACGAAAGCCTTTTCCATTATCTGAGACAACGCAGGAGATTCCTTCATTCTTTTCAGAAATTGCAATCTTCATATAGGTACAGCAGGCGTGCTTCATCGCATTATTTACCAGTTCCTTTACTGTACGGTACAGCGTCAGCGAAATCTTCTCAGGTAAAAGTCCGGCCGGATAAGTATACTGATACTCAATATCTACGTTATAATCTCCCCTTACCTCGTCCAATAAAATCTTTAATGACTCGTCAACTCCTAAATCTTCTACAATAGTGGGATATAGTTCCTGACTGATCCCCCTGATCTCGCCAATGATTTCTGATAATTTTTCTTTTTCCTCATCTGACCTTACCGTATAGGAAACAGCGATCAAGCTCTGAAGCACCTCATCATGAAGAAAAATGGAAAGACGCTGCCGTTCATTTTCTAATACCTCCAGCATTTTACTGTCATATGCTGCTGCTTTTTGCTTATATGATTTGCATCCATATATAAAAAGCGGGAGTATCACAATCATATTAAACACAACAAATTCTTCTATACCACCACCAAAAAAAACACGAAACAATGTATTCGCAACAAGCAAATAACCGGTGCCGCCTATGTACAGTTTTAAGTCATTATCATCACCCAGAGAAATATATTCTCTCTTAATCAGCAGAAAGGTTGTGGCAGTCACAATTCCAACCAGTATGGCAAGCGGAAAGTGAATTCTCATGAAATCCAGATTATCTAACTGCATCTTTGCATATTGCGGCTCGCCGGGAGAATCCGAAATGGCGACAACAGCAAACATCGGCAGAAATCGTGAAATTATAAAAATGACAGTTCCCACCAACGTGCCTGTACCCAGCCATAGAATTTGCCGTCTTGAATAGACCGTTGAATGCTTGTAACTGCCGGCAAGATTTATAAACAGCACGATAATAGTAATTGCATAATCGAGTAAAATCATCTCATTGTGAAAATCTCTGATAAATTTTTCGCTTATAGCCACAACTCCAATCATCAAAGCCGCAGACAAACAGTATATCACTTTAGATCGTCTAAAAAGGTTCCTTTTGGTAATCAGCGTCAAGCGGCCAACCAGATGAAAGAAAACCACATTGCTGATTATCAGCAGAATTTCATTCAAGCTATTTACAAAACAGTTGCCGCTGCCATAAACGGCTATAAGGCAAGTAACCAAAGTGATAAACAAGAGATATATTGAAAATAATTTTCCAACCAAGTATGACCGCATATGGTTAAACACGCATACCGTAAATCCCACAAGAAACAGACCTGCCACCATATAAATATACTTGCCAAACGTCATGATAAATAATACGCTGGAAATTCCTGTCTCTTCACCAATGTCTACATTGTAAAAGGATTTATACAGTGCCAGATAAATTAAGCAGCTACTGAAAACCAATATACATAGAAGCGCCGCTTCCTTTTTTAACATTTTGAAATTTGCAACCACTTATTTTCCATCCTTTATGTGTATAATACCGTTAGGTGCCAATACATGTTTCGATTAGCCCTAATTCCCTATCTTTTCCTATCTTGCGCCTAGTTTATTATATATGCTTAAGACGGCAGTTACAACTATGCAGGCATGAACTTTTTATGTTTTATTTCGCATATGTGCCATACAAATCTTTTCTTTTTCGCTGTTACCACTCACCTTGAATAATCGTCTTTTATTATGAAGAGCTTTTCTACTTTTTCAGAGCAAGATTCGCTAGAGCGTGTTTGAAAATTGCTTTCTGCAAGATGTATTCCACAATTTGTGGGAGATTTGTCACAAATGAGGGAGGCGTAGCGGGCTACGGCGACCGAATGCGGGGCAAATATACCGCAAAGTGGGGGATGCAGATTGCGGGAATGAATTTTCAAACACACTCTAGAGCGGCTACAAACCCACTTTTGTGGTTTTAGCCGTCTAGCAAACTTGATGGGGATTCCGGTCTACGCTCCGTTTCGGTCGTTGCCAAACGTGTGCCACCGGCACACGGCAACGGTCCGCGCTAAACGGACATCCACCGGATGTCCAGCGCCCCCATACCCTCGAATAATGCACATTTATAAGAATGTGCAAATTGGCTCCTGTTAAAAACAGTCGCGGCGTGATAAGATCTCTCACGAAAAATCCCAAAAATCTTGAAAAAAGTTATTTTCCTGCTACCCATATTTCTCTCTAAATCGGCTTATATATGAGAAGAATATTTTGTAGCAGGAGGAACTTTATGGCAAGACCTAAAAAAGAAACAGAATTAAAACATACCCACCGCATTTATCTCCGTCTAACAGATACGGAATATGAAATTGTCTCCAACAATGCAAAAAGCGCAAACCTTCCCCTGGCGGAATATGCCCGGAAACAGCTTATGAATAAAAAGGTAATCGTAAAATATGAGCTTGTGGCAGATCTGCCGGAGTTAAAGAAACTAATTGCCGAGTTTGGAAAAATTGGCAGTAACCTCAACCAGATTGCCCGTCACTTTAACACTGGCGGCATCCATTCGCAGGAAATAAGGAAAGCGATCAACGAAGGAATTGCGGATATTTATGAAATGAAATATGAAGTGATGAAGCTGGCTGGCGATTTCACCACCGCCGCCAAAGATTATCTAAAATAAATTTTATCTACAGAATCTGTCACTGGCAGCTTCCTCCGAATGCTTGGCAACAAAGAAGTTCCCCGGCTACACAAAATAACCGGGGAACTTCTGCTTTTTCATTTTTTCAACAGATTAGAATATTTTCCCTTTTCTGAATCCGGGACTTTCAGTGCCGCCATTGCCTGCTCTGCCGTCATTTTTAAGGTTTCCATTAAATTCTGTATGGCACGTAAAGTACCGGCCTCCCTTTCCCGTTCAATGCCAATCTGAATGCCTTTTTCCTCTACGCCTTTGCTCAAATTGCACATACGCCGCACCTCGCTTTCCAATGTCTTTGTCATTTTAATATCGAAATCGTCCTGTAAGATTTTCTTCTTTTCCTCCGGTGCTTTATCCGATGAAAGAAGTACATCCAACAGTTTCAGTATTCCCGCATATTTATCATCACCGGAATGTCCTAAACATATGATTACCGTTGTAAGCAGATCATAATTTTCTTTTTCTTCCGTCACATCCCCAATCAGATTTTCTTCCTGCACAAAATATCTGTTGATCGTATTTTCCCGGTATTTGGGAGGATTGGCACACACCCAAATGGAATAGACCTTCTTAAATTTTCCGTTTCCATCTGCCGTTTCTCCCCTCCTGTCTGCCCGTTTCCTTTTCAACCTTATCTTATCATAAATCTATCCAATAATCTATCTGCAGATACTCCTTATAAAATTTTTCATGTTCCCTGTTCTTAAAAATAATTGTGTGCGAATCTCTTTTGTTTGCTCTTGCCGCTGTGTCTGTCATTTGATTTTCCTTCAATTAAAATATATTTCCGATTTTCGACCATAACAAAAAAGGACACTTCCCTAAAATTTCTTTTAGAAAAATGTCCATAAAGCGAAGCATATTTAATTGGATTCCTCAGTACCAACAACGTGATATGCCAGAGCGTCACCTCTGCCGCTATCGCAGATAAATGTCTGCAAGCAGCCATTTTCGCAATTACAGCGTATTATCACGTATTATTCAACAAAAAATTGTTGTACCTCTGTTGTAGTATACAACTTTCATGCCCGCAAACCCTTGATTTTACTGGTCTTTTCCGCCAAGTGTTTTCATCGTCGGAAACAGGAGTACATCCCTGATAGCGGCAGAATCCGTCAGCAGCATCACCATACGGTCAATGCCAAATCCGATTCCGCCTGTGGGAGGCATACCTACCTCCAAGGCGTTCAGGAAATCTTCATCTGTAGTGTTGGCTTCCTCGTCGCCCTGGGCCAGTTGTTCTTCCTGCGCTTTAAAGCGTTCTCTCTGATCGATCGGGTCATTCAGCTCGGAATAGGCGTTCGCCATTTCCCAGCCGTTCATGAAGAACTCGAAACGCTCCACATATTCCGGATTATCCGGTTTCTTCTTCGTAAGAGGAGAAATCTCGATGGGATGATCCATCACAAAGGTAGGCTGAACCAGATGCTCTTCTACATACTCTTCGAAGAACAGGTTCAGGATATCGCCTTTTTTGTGACGATCCTCGTATTCAATGTGGTGTTCTTTTGCCACAGTTCTCGCTTCCTCCAGGGTGTGGATCTCGTTAAAGTCAACGCCGGAGTATTTCTTAACTGCGTCGAGCATGGTAATCCGCTCAAAAGGTTTCCCAAGATCCATCTCTATGCCATTGTAAGTAATGGTAGTGGTTCCCAGAACCTCCTGTGCCACAAAGCGATACAGATTCTCAGTCAGATCCATCATACCATTATAATCGGTATATGCCTGATAAAGCTCCATCAACGTAAATTCCGGGTTATGTCTGGTGTCCAGACCTTCGTTACGGAATACACGCCCGATTTCGTAAACCCGCTCCAAGCCGCCTACGATCAGTCTCTTCAAATACAACTCCAGAGAAATACGCAGCTTAAAATCCTCATCCAACGCATTGAAATGTGTTTCAAAAGGACGTGCAGCAGCGCCTCCGGCATTTGCAACCAATATAGGAGTTTCCACTTCCATGAAGCCTTCATTATTTAAATATTTACGGATTGCGCTTATAATTCCGGAACGCTTGATAAAGGTATCCTTTACCTCCGGATTCATGATAAGATCCACATATCTCTGGCGATAACGGGTATCCGTGTTTGTCAGGCCATGGAACTTTTCCGGAAGCACCTGAAGGCTCTTGGACAGCAAAGTAACTTCGGTTGCGTGAATGGAAATCTCTCCTGTTTTGGTTTTGAACACTTCGCCTTTAACGCCGACAATATCACCTACATCCAGCTTCTTAAACTCTTTATATGGTTCGTCGCCCAGATTATCTCTTGCCACATAGGACTGAATGGTTCCTTCCAGATCCTGTACATGACAGAAGGATGCCTTACCCATAACACGTTTAGACATCATACGTCCTGCGATGGTTACTGTCTGGTTCTCCAGCTCTTCGAAATGATCTTTGATTTCCTGACTATGATGGGTTACATCATATTTTACAATCTTAAAAGGATCCTTACCGTTTGCCTGTAATTCTGCCAGCTTCTCGCGGCGGACCTTAAGCAACTGGTTTAAATCCTGTTCCTGCTTTTTCTGCTCTGCCACCTTTGTGCCTCCTTTAAGGTTTAATGGTTATTATCTCTAAAAATCTTTAGAGTTAAATATTTCTCTGAATTTCCAGAACTTTATATTTCATGATGCCTGCAGGCATCTCTACTTCCACGATATCGCCTGTATGAGCGCCGATCAAAGCCTTTCCTACCGGAGATTCGTTAGATATCTTGCCCTGCAGGCTGTTAGCTTCGGTAGATCCTACGATTTTCAGTTCAATATCTTCCTCAAACTCAAAATCATGAACCTTTACTTTACAGCCTACGCTGATTTTATCTAAATCAACCTCGTCTTCAACAACAACTTCTGCGTTCTTCAGGATTTTTT
The DNA here is from genome assembly GCA_030524715.1 of Eubacteriales bacterium. Taxonomy (GTDB): domain Bacteria; phylum Bacillota; class Clostridia; order Lachnospirales; family Lachnospiraceae; genus Blautia_A. The sequence continues at coordinate 9,059 of JAUNGB010000032.1, forward strand.
CGATTTCTTCAATACGTGCTTCAATATCTCTCTGTTCATCTTTAGCTGCATCGTACTCTGCATTTTCAGATAAGTCGCCCTGTTCTCTGGCTTCCTTGATTTTACCTGCTACTTCTTTTCTTTTTACTACCTTTAAATCATGCAGCTCTTCTTCTAATTTTTTAAGTCCTGCATAAGTTAGTAAGTTCTTCTTTTCTTCCATATTCCTTACTCCCTTTCAACATCCGAATTGGGCGTGCCGTTTTGCCAAATGGCAGCCCGAAAATCACATTGGACATTTTCCTGTAGTACCCCTTTCCCTGTAAAAGGGTAGAAATACCCCAGGATATTCACAATTCCAGTATTATACCTAAAAGAGACACTCTTGTCAAGATATTTATTGCGCAGAAGATCAAACCTGATCAGAAGAGTATCAGATATCGGAAGCGGATCAGAAGGCGCGTAAAAAAAGTCATTGAATTTTCAAACACGCTCTAATGTGTAAATCGTCGTAAAAATAAGGCTGAAGCACTATATCAGTGCAACAGCCCCGAAGCTTTCAGAGGATGTCTTTCATGAGCCGATATTGGCAGGAGGCCAGGGTTTCTTTTGAGAGCTTATAACCGCTTTTGATCCAACGAAGAGTCATACCTACAAGGCCGCTTACATAGAAAGCAGTCACGGACTCAACAGGACCAGGCAGTAAAGCGCCTCTGGCAAGCTTTTCTTCCAATACAAGGGTGATATACCGGCTGAAGAACTGATAAAACATTTCTAACAATTCTGCGTTTAGTTCAGTTTCAAAGATATTAAAAAAAATTTTTTCTTTTTCCTGGAAGTTGCTCAATAGTACAACAAAAAAATCTTTTGGCTCATGTGTCTCCATTAAAGCCTCTAATTCCTTTGAGGTCTTATCCAGACAATAAGCCAGCAATTCATATTTATCCTGAAAATGCAGATAAAACGTACTGCGGACGATCATGGATTTTTCACACAGCTCGTTTACGGTGATTTTGGGAAATGGTTTACTTTTTAATAAATCCAATAGTGTGTTGGCCAGTATCTGTTTCGTTTCGGGCTGGTTATTTTTATTCATGAATACACTCCTTTGTAAGATTAATAGAGACATCATAAAGGATTTTTCTGCAGGGATAAAATTAACGATGCCCCTTCATCATTATGATATCTTAAAATTTAATTATCGGAAGGCTCATCCGGATTTTCCATAGGAGCCATAAAAGGAAGAAGCATCTGCGCCATTTGTTCAGGAGTCTCTTTGTATCCGCTTTCACTCCAGAGGATCAGCGCAAAGGACAGGCCGCCTGCGTTAAAGTGCAGATGGTAATTCTCAGAAGCGCTTAATTGATGGTTTCCGGAAAGTTCCGTATAAAAATACTTCAGATTATCTATAAAATTCTGGAAGATCAGTTCAAGCAGGTTTGCTTTTTTTAATGTAGGAAGCAGGCTGCCATGTTCTTTAAAAAAGGTAAGAAAATGCACGGCGAACTGGTGAAGCGTGATATCCGGGCGGGACTTTATCTCCTGCATAAAATCATGGGCAAGGCTGTTAAAATACTGGATAAGGATATCTTCTTTTGAAGAATAAGTGCGATAATAGGTCATCCGTGAAACGCCGGCCTTTTTCGCAATGTCTGTGACAGTGATGCTTTGGTAATCATTTTGCTCCATGAGAAGAAGCAATGCGGTAGAAATATAATTTTTGACTAATGCAGCGTCATGTTCATCTTTTTTTCTTCCCATTATACACCTCCGATTTCTAAAAATTCGTTCATAAAGTTTATGCTTTTTTAATGAACAGATTGAATGAATATGTCACAAATGCGTTTTGGCATATTGTAAAAAAAATTGAAACCTTTATACTTTTTATTGTTGCAAGTGTAACATAAAAACAGACAGATTTCCAGAAGAAAATAACCACAGGAGGATTATAAATGCCCGCTTATTACTGTTACACCTGCGGGGCAGAAAGTAACGTCCGTTTTAGAGAAAACAGAGAAAGAGATTTTCAGAAGATCTTATAAAGGAAGTGATTAATTGTTCGGGTACATTGTATGTAATAAAGAAAAACTTGCGAAACAGGAAATAGACCGTTATCAGAGCGTCTATTGCGGATTGTGCAAGGCGCTGGAGCGTCGGTTTGGACAATTGTCCAGAATGAGCCTGAATTATGATATGACATTTTTAATCCTGTTTTTATCCTCGTTGTATGAGCCGCCGGAGGAAGAGAAGGATTTCCGATGTGCTGTCCATCCGCTGCATATGAAAAAGGCGACGGCAAATAAGTATACGGATTACGCGGCGGATATGACCATAGCCCTTTCGTATTATAAATGTCTGGACGACTGGCAGGACGAGCATAAGCATTTACAGCGCCATTATGCGGAAAAAATAGAAAAAAATTATCAGGATGTAAAAGCGCGCTGTCCGAGACAATGCAAAGCCATCGAAACAGAAATTGCCAGGCTTTCAGAGATTGAAAAATCGGCGTCGTCTTTACCGGACGACGCGGTAAACTGTTTTGGACGGTTAATGTCAGAGTTGTTTGTATATGAAGAGGATTTTTGGAGCAGCAGCTTAAGAACCTTTGGATATGAGCTGGGAAGATTCATTTATCTGATGGACGCCACCATGGATTATAACAAAGATTTGAAGAAAGGAAATTATAATCCGCTGGTTTCCATGGGGAAAAATCCGGAGGAGATGGAAGATTTTCTGACTATGATCATCGGCAGGGCTGCATATCAGTTTGAAAAACTGCCGTTGGTCCAGGATTCTCATTTGCTGAGAAACATTCTGTATGGCGGTGTGTGGCAGCAATACTATGCCCGCAAAGCCAGAAAGGAGCGTACGCATGATTGACGATCCGTATAAAGTCCTGGGAGTATCTGAGGATGCTTCAAAGGAGGAAATTAAGAAAGCGTACCGGCAAAAGGCAAAACAGTATCATCCTGACTTACATCCGGACGATCCGGACGCCGCAAAAAAGATGAATGAGATCAACGAAGCCTATGATATGCTGAATAATCCGCAGAAATATAAAAAAGAGGAACAGAGAAATTCTTCAGCAAACAGAGAATACAGAAATCCATACGGCCAAACCGGAGACAGTTGGAACGGAAGCGGGCAGCAAGGGGGCTTCGGGGACTTTGGAGGATTTGATTTTGAAGATATTTTTGGCTTTAGAAGAAATTATGAGCCGGTAAAACCAACGGTCCAGGCAGGGGACAGCCAGGAGATACGGCAGGCCATCGATCTGATCAGTATGGGACAGTTCGGATATGCGAATACTACGCTGAATGGTATCGTCAGCAGCCAGAGAAATGCCAGGTGGTATTATTTAAGCGCTCTTGCCAATCAGGGGCTGGGAAACACGATACTGGCGGCGGAGCAGATCGACAAGGCAATTCAGATGGAGCCGGGGAATCCGGATTACCGGAAAATGAAACAAAATTTATATAGAACAGAGAATACATACAGTGAAGCAGGACAGGAATTTCAAAAATATACGGAGAGTATGGGAAAATTCTGCATGGGATTTTTTGCCGTTCAGTTTTTCTGTATGTTTTGCTGCAGGTAGAGAGGAGATATATTAATGAGTAAAGTAATTGGAATCGATCTGGGAACTACAAATAGCTGTGTGTCGGTAATAGAGAATGGAGAACCGGTCATTGTACCGACCGGTTCCGGCAATCGGACGACTCCCAGTGTTGTAGCATTTACAAAGAACGGAGAGCGGTTGGTAGGAGAAGCTGCCAGCCGTCAGGCAGTAACAAATCCGGAGAGGACCATCACTTCCGTAAAAAGGCATATGGGAACGGAATGGAGCGTCCGTATCGATGGGAAAGAATATAAGCCGCAGACGATCAGCGCTATGATATTGATGCAGCTGAAAAAAGACGCGGAAGCCTTTCTTGGAGATACGGTGACAGAAGCCGTTATTACGGTACCTGCATATTTTAATGATATTCAGAGACAGGCTACCAAGGACGCCGGCCGGATCGCGGGGTTGAATGTAAAAAGAATTATTAACGAACCCACCAGCGCGGCGCTTTCCTATGGATTAAACCACGGGGAGCCGCAGAAGGTTATGGTTTATGATCTTGGCGGCGGTACGTTTGACGTTTCCATTATTGAGATCGGCGAAGGCGTCATAGAGGTACTGGCAACGGCCGGGGATAATCATTTGGGCGGGGACGATTTTGACTCCAGGATTACTGATTGGATCATCAGGGAATTTAAAAGGGAACACAGGATCGACCTGTCCCGTGATTTTGCTGCGCTGCAGCGTGTGCAGGAAGCGGCGGAGCAGGCAAAAAAGGAATTATCTTCATCAGAAAGCACGCACATTGTACTGCCGTATCTGGCTAACAGTAAAGGAGAGGCCATACATCTGGATATGACCTTGTCCCGCAGCCAGTTCAATGATCTGGTAAAGGATCTGATAGAACGTACGGCAGGACCGGTGCAAAGCGCGCTGAGCGACGCAGGAATCGCGGCGTCTGAGCTTGGACGCGTACTGCTGGTGGGAGGCTCTACAAGAGTTCCGGCAGTACAGGATAAAGTAAGAGCTTTGACGGGAAAGGAACCGTCCAGAAATATCAATCCTGATGAATGTGTGGCAAAGGGAGCCGCGATTCTGGGAAGTACACTGGAAGGAAAGGCTCTTCCGGCCGCAGGAACCGGGCAGGACTTACTGCTTTTGGATGTGACGCCGCTCAGCTTGTCCATAGAAACGGTGGGCGGAGTTGCCACCAGGCTGGTAGAACGCAATTCAACCCTGCCTACCCGTTATTCCCGTGTGTTTTCAACGGCGGCGCCATATCAGCGAGACGTGGAGATTCATGTCCTGCAGGGAGAACGTCCGATGGCAAAGGATAATAAGACTGTGGGGAAATTTAAGCTGAAGGGAATCCGCAGGGCGCCGGCAGGAGTTCCTCAGATCGAAGTTACCTTTGATATTGACGCAAACGGAATCCTGAAGGTATCGGCGAAGGATCTGGACACCGGAAAGGAACAATCCATTACGATTACAGCAGACGACAGAATGTCCGAGGCGGAAATCGAGCAGGCCATTCGGGACGCGCAGCAATACGCGGGACAGGATTCCATGCGGCGGGACGCAATGGAACTGAACAGCGAAGCGCAAAGCCTTCTGGCAAAGACGCAGCAGGCGCTGAAAAATGCCGGAAAGCAGTTGGATAAGGCGGAAAAGAAGCAGATCAAGCATGACTGTAATGCATTACAGAAGCTTCTTATGAAGTTCCGGGTAGATAAGGTTTCTGAAGCCGATATGGAGAATATCCGAAACGCGAAGCAGCAATTGGAAAATTCCAGCGCAAGAGTCAGGGAGCTTTATGGTGAAAAATAAGAAACCGGTGTGAAAAAGGGAGCCTTATCCATTAACATACTCCATTACCCTCTCCTGCGATGTAACAAGCAATCCGCTCTTTCCGTGGGCGTTCAGCGTTGACAAAACTGAAAAAGAGAATATAATAAACTCATAATACACCAACTCGTGAGTAAGCAAAATGCAGATTAAGGAGGAAATCATGTTTTATTGCCGGGAAGAAGAGCTTCGTACCATGAACCGCCGTTACGAAAAAGGACGGTTTGAGTGCATTGTTATATATGGAAGAAGGCGTGTAGGGAAAACGGCATTGATCAACGAATTTTGCAAAGGGAAGCCTACCGTTTATTTTTCTGCTTTGAACGCCTCATCCCGTGAAAACCTGGAGGCGCTCTCAAAGGCGATCTACACCTGCCAGAATCCGGACAGCGCCAGCGCGCCTGCCTACCGCAGCTATGCAGACGCCTTAGATGAGATCACAGTGATGTCTTCCCAAAAGCGTCTGGTCTTCGTGATTGACGAATACCCTTATTTGGCCAAGGCGGAAAAGGCGATTTCTTCCCAGCTCCAGCACATCATCGATCATCAGTGGCAGGATGGGCAGCTTTATCTGATTTTATGCGGTTCCTCTATGAGCTTTATGGAATATCAGGTGTTAGGGTATGAAAGTCCGCTATATGGACGCCGCACAGCGCAATTTAAGATTCAGGCCCTGACTTATCGGGAAATGACCGTGTTCCACCCGGAATTGTCCTTTCCAGATCAGGCGCTTTTGTACGGCGTGACCGGTGGAATCCCTCATTATATCAATAAGCTGGATGTGGAAACCGATTTGGATGAGGCACTTCTGGAGAATTTGTTCAATACCTCCAGCTATTTGTTTGAGGAACCGGAAAATCTGTTGAAGCAGGAACTGCGGGAACCCGGTATTTATAATTCTGTGATTTCTGCCATTGCCGGCGGAGCCAGCCGCGCCAACGAGATTTCCACGAAGGTAGGGTTGGAATCCGGCGTATGCGCAAAATATCTGAAAGTCCTTCTGGATTTGGGCATTCTTAAAAAAGAAAACCCCATCACAGAGAAGCCCGGGCGGAAAACGATCTATGCTATCGACGATAACTTTTTCAGGTTTTGGTATCGGTTTGTCCCCCGGAATATGTCTGTGATCAGCGCCGGTCGTATGCGTCTTGTATATGAACAGGCTGTCCGGCGGTTCTATCCGGACTACATGGGACTGATTTTTGAGAAAATGTGTCAGCAGTATCTGCTCCGTTATGCTGACAATCTTCCTATCCTGCTAAGGGATGTGGGACAATGGTGGGGAACAGACCCCAAAACCCGCAGGGAAGTGCAGATTGATATTGTAGGCACGCCGGTGGAAGGAAACGAATATCTCATTGCTTCCTGTAAATATCGGAATGAGAAAATAGGGATTGAGGAACTGGAATTGCTGCGCAGATATGCCGCAGTGTTCCGGCAAGCCGGAACATTTCACTATTATATCTTTTCCAAAGGCGGCTTTACACCGGCGCTTTACGAAGCGGAAAAACAAGGGGAGGTAACGCTTCTGTTGTTGGAGGATCTCTATCGATAGGAGACTGCCGTATCGGACAGGAAAATAGAAAAAATTGTTATGCTCCGCGAGGATGTGCAGGGATTCAGTTGGGAATTATGTCAGTATAGCTGACCCGAATCCCCGGTGCAACGAGCGTATGCCGGAGTTTACAGATATGCGCGGCATCAGGGATTATATAAAATCATGTGCAGAATGGCGGTTTCAGTTCCGGTGTTCCGGTAGGAATGAACCGTATCCCCCTTAAAGCGTATACTTTCTCCTTTTGTAACGGAAAAGCATTTGACGTCAGCTTCTATTTCCAAAATTCCGGAAAAAACAGTGATAAATTCTGTTGTTCCATGAAGGTGCGGCTCGGACTGCCAATAGCTGCCGGGTTCCAGTTCCAGATAATAAACGGCAAATCTGCGGTTTTCATCATCCGGAAAAATAGAATAATTCTTTACTTTGCCGCCATCTTCTAAGAGCGGCTGTATTTCAGACGTTTTTACAATCTCATAAGCAATCTTTGGGCGGACAGTCAGGGCGTCAAACGGTACTTTCATGCCGTTTGATAATTTCCATAATGTGGAGATGGTTGGATTCCCTTCTCCGCGCTCAATCTGCGCCAGCATACTTTTGCTGACGCCGCTTAATTTAGAAAGCTCGTCCATACTTAATTTGTTTTCTTCCCGCAGACGTTTGATATTCTTTGCAACGATCTGATTCATTGTATCCAGAAAAATCACTCTCCATATTGACAATATAATGTACTTAATGTATTATTATATTGCACATAAACGATATAATACGCTTAATGTATTATTATATTGCACATATACGATATAATGCACTATATGTAGTATTATATAATTTCCTTCTGTGCTTGTAAAGGGAAAAGAGTAAAAATACTGACTATACAACTTCAATATAACTTCAAAAAAGTGTTACTGTTCACATCTACGGTGCAAACAGTAACAAAAAGTTACTGTCAGCTATATGTTTCACAATAAAATTTTCTGAGAGGTGGTTAAAATGTTTCCTGTATCTGATTTTTTGATCTATTGTTTTGTTACTGCTTACACACCGGGAGCGAATAATCTGCTGTCTATGAGTAATGCGGCGCGTCTTGGTTTTAAAAAGAGCGTTCGTTTTAATCTGGGGATTACGATGGGGTTCCTGATTGTAATGAGTGTATGCACGATTTTTAGCGGGGCTTTGTATGGGGCGCTTCCGAAAATTAAAATCTTTATGCAGGTTTTAGGAGCGGCTTATATGGTGTATCTTGCGTGGAAAGTCTGGAAAACATCCTCTGATCTTGAAATGAAAAATGGCAAAGAATCCAGTTTCCTTGCAGGTATGGTGCTGCAATTTATGAATCCCAAGATTTACATTTATGCGATTACCGCGATGTCCCTTTATATACTGCCGTTGTTTCAGTCGCCGGTCGCTTTGATCTGCTTTACCCTTATCCTGACCGTTATAGGCGCCTCCGGCTCTTACGTATGGGCGCTGTTTGGCTCTGCTTTCTGCAAATTTTTTGCCCGGCACACAAAAGCGGTCAATCTGGTTATGGCATTGCTGCTTTTGTATTGCGCGGTATCGCTGTTCTTGTGAACGGGATAATCATTGCTGGATTGTGGTGATTTTAAAATTAAAGAGGAGTCGGATTTCCCCGACTCATCCAAGGATGCGTCCGCAAATACATCCCCCAATTGCTATCTATACTATACTACCCGAAAATATGCAAGAATTATACCGTATACATTTTTGCTTGACATCATGAAAAAGATATAATAAGATTTTCCTACAGATGATGCGCGCTATAGAGAGGTCATCCGGTGTTTCAATTCTAAAACATCTTAAATAAAATTCATATCCTGTATTCCAGGAAAATTCCAATCTGTTGTTTTATGAAAATTTAGTGGAAAGTCATTGTCTGTCCGTATTGTTTTTGATATAGTTAAATCGGAGGATTTCTCTTTATAGCTTCCACGGAAAGGATGCCATATGGAAGAAATGCAGACGACAAAAGAGAAAAAATCAGAAACCGTGTCTCGTGCGGCCCAACATGAGGACGCCGCAATGAAAGTGATGATGCAGTTTTTTGCGGACGAACTTCTGGGGCAGTTTGGGATTGAAGGCAAGGTACAAGGCTTCGCTCCCACAGAGAATGTCTATCTGGAGCTGAAAAAACTGTATGAAGATTTCAATCTCGTCATGGAGGACGGGACATGGAAGCACTTTGAATTTCAGAGTACGAATGAGGGAAAAGAAGGTTTGCGGCGTTTCCGCTCCTATGAGGCGGTCGCCAGCTATCAGCATGGCGTGGAAATTACTACATATGTTTTGTATTCCGGTACGATCAAGTCTCCTGTGACAGAGTTGCGGGAGGGCGTGAATACATACCGGGTCGTGCCGATCATCATGCAGGACAGAAATGCGGATCTTCTGATTGAAAAACTGAAAGAAAAAGCAGCCGTAGGGGAAGAGATCACGAGAGCGGATCTGGTTCAGCTAACCCTGTGCCCATTGATGGCGGGAGAGACATGCCAGAAGGACCGAATCAGGGCTGCTTATGAAATCACAAAAGAAGCAGCGGGGATTTCCCCGGAGGAAAAGCGAAAGATAGAGGCGGTGATATACACAATGGCAGACAAATTTCTGGACAATGTCAGTATGGAAGAGATTAAGGAGGCGGTCAGTATGACAAAGCTGGGACAGATGCTGGTGAATGATGGAATCGAGAAGGGAATCGAGAAGGGAACAGAAAAAGCGAAACTGGAAAGCGCCAGAAACCTTCTGGACTTACTGGACGAAGCGACCATTGCCGAGAGGATCGGCTTATCCCTGGAAACGGTAAAAAGATTAAAAGAAGAGAACGAAAAGTAACAACAAGAAAAATTCAACAGATTGATATGTACAGGCAGGAGATTGAAGTTCTCCTGCCTTTGACTTATCAGATGAGCAGCGACCTGCGCTCATGAGCATGCAGCAAAGCGGAATGCGAATGTCCGTTTTACACTTTGTAAGAATAATGAACCGAATCCCGTTCTAAGACTTGCCCACGAGTCCTGAACTGTATCAGGATTTCGGAAGCTGGCTTGTATATTGTTTTATTTTGATAATGACAAATACAGCTACTACCAGCTCCGTGATCGGCATAGCGAACCAGATCGCGTCTGCTCCTGCCACGGCAGGCAGCAGATAAATGAGGCATCCGCTGATCACCGCCCCTCTTGCTACGGATACGATGAAGGAAGTATGTGGTTTCATCAGCGCCTGAAAATAGTAGGTGGAAAAAATATTAAGCGGCAGCAGGAGAAAGCTGATGCCATAGCTGCGGATAATGCCCGGGGCAATCGCAAGTATTTCGTCTGTTGGGGTCATAAAAATGCGGATGAACAGGTTGGGGAAAAGTTCCGCAAGCGCTGTCCAGATCAGGCCAAATACGGCTGCCGTTCCTAATGCGTATTTTAAGATCTGGCTGATCCGCTTCCCTTTACCGGCGCCGAAATTCGTTGAAATGATCGGCTGGGACGCCTGCCCGATGCTGTAGGCGCAGCACTGGACAAAGGTACTGATATTAATGATAATACCGTAAACAGACAATGCGTTTGTGCCGAGATATTTCAAAATCTGCCGGTTAAAGAGCATAGTCAGTATTCCCATTGCCACGTCGATAAAGAATGTGGAAAAACCGGTCACACTGATAGTCTTCAATTTGGAAAACAGGTTTGTTGGTTTTTCTAACCGCAGCGTGTTCCGTTTGCTCCGGAAATGGGTAAGCATCATCAACAGAGAAAATACGGAACCCATGGCGGTAGCAAGCCCGGCGCCCATGATCCCCATATTCAGGACGAACACAAAGAAATAATCTCCGAATACATTGAAAATCCCTCCAAACAGGACTGATTTGGTGGCCAGTCCCGGATTTCCGTCGTTACGCAGAAAAGCCGCCAGCATCTGTGTAAATAAAAAACTTGGAGCCACAAATTTTACCGGGAGCAGGTAGCTTTTGGCTAAGGGAAGCAAGGTTTCTTCCGCCCCGAATAACTTCAATAAGCCGGTATCGAAAAAAATAATGCCGATCCAGGAAATGGCGGCCAGTATCACAACGCCGATCAAAGCGGCGGTAAAATATTCGTTCGACGCTTTCCGGTTGTTTTCCGATCGGCCCCGCAGGGTGGAAAAAAGCACGGAGCCGCCGATTCCCATCAGGAGTCCCAGGCTGTATATGATATTCCAGATGGGAGCGACAACGGCAAGGGCCGCGGTACCGTTCGGTCCCTGGTACTGGCCGACCATCGCCATATCCACGACGCCATAAATAGAAGAGATCAGCGCGCTGCCAAAGGCTGCGGCCAGATACTTAAAATACATAGACTTGATATTACCTGTGAGAAAATCCATACTGCATCCTCCTTATAATAAAAATAAAAAAGGCCGGATAAAGTCTTACAGGCATCGCAGCCTGTTGCCTTATCCAGCCTATCATTTCTAAAGAATGATATGCCCTCCGAGCAAGCCTCTTCAGCATACAGTATTAAATCGGATTTGTCAACCTATTTCGAAGGATATTTTAGGATATTTCGAAGGATATTTTAGGTATACAAGCTGCTTTTTTCAAGGTATAATGAAAAATAACGCCTGATAAATATATTGATATTACAAATACGCTTTATTATGAATTGAGGACAGAGGAAAATAAGCCGTCTATGGATGAATTAGGGAAGAGAAACGGAATTGAAGAATTGGATATTGCCCAGGCGAAGAGTCAGGTATCAGAGGTGATTTTTCAGCGGCAGGAATGGGAGCTTCCCCATAATCCTTACGACCAGGAGCTGCGGGAAATGGACAGTATCCGCCGCGGAGATGTAGAAATGCTTAAGCAGAGTCTGTCTGAAGCCTACCGGGGAGAGATAGGGCAGCTTGCCAGAGACCCGATAAGGCAGGCAAAAAATATTGCCATATGCGTTATCACACTTGCATCCCGTGCCGCCATTGAGGGAGGAATGCTTCCGGAAGAGGCTTTTTCAATGGTAGACGGATACATTTTGAAGATCGAAGATATGGACAATTCTGTGAAAATTCAGGTCATGGCGCGTCAGGCTGAATACCAGTTTGCGGAGCGTGTGGCGGAAATCCATGAAAATACTCAGAAAAATGAACTTGTGGAAAGAACCAAAAATTATATTTTCCAAAATCTCCACAGTGAAATAATCATAGGGGAGATTGGCAGGAAGATCGGAGTGAATACCAGCTATCTTTCCAATCTGTTCCATAAAACAGAAGGAATTACCATTCAGCAGTACATCCGCAGGGAAAAGATCCGCCTTGCGGAAAATATGCTTCGCTACTCTGAGTATGATTCGAAGGAAATTGCTAATTACTTGTCTTTTTGTTCCCAGAGCTATTTTGGAAGCGTTTTTAAGGAGCATACCGGTATGAGCCCTGTAAAGTACAGAAATAAATACGGAAGAAGAAAGGAAACAAAATAAAACAGTATAGAGAACAAAATAAAAAGAGAAAATACAGGATAAAAAACAAAATAAACGATATTTACCTAAAACAAATGATATAATATGCAGAGAATATTTGTTAAGATAAATCCATAATAAAACAAATACGGGAGGATTTTTAAAATGAAAGAACTTCTTTTCGGAGCAGCATATTATGATGAATATATGCCGTATGACCGTCTGGATCAGGATATTGCCATGATGAAAAAAGCCGGTATTAACACAGTAAGAATCGCGGAGTCCACATGGAGCACCTGCGAGCCTCAGGAGGGCGTCTTTGATTTCTCGCATGTGGAAAGGGTGATGGACGCCATGGAGCAGGCCGGGATCCATGTGATCATCGGAACTCCCACCTATGCCGTCCCTACATGGATGGTAAAATCCCATCCGGATGTGATCGCGGAGACTATACATGGAAGGGGAATTTACGGTGCACGCCAGATCATGGATATTACCCATCCTGTATATCTTTTTTATGCGGAACGTATTATTCGTGAGTTAATGAAGCGTACTGCGCACAGGAAATGTGTGATCGGTTTTCAGGTAGATAATGAAACAAAATATTACGGGACCGCCGGAAAAAATGTTCAGGAAAGATTTGTAAAATATCTGCGCAGAAAATTTAATAATGACCTGGACGCGATGAACTATGAGTTTGGCCTGGATTACTGGAGTAACCGGATTAATGCATGGGAAGATTTTCCGGATGTACGCGGAACGATCAATGGAAGCCTTGGCGCGGAGTTCGAGAAATTCCAGAGAACACTGGTTGATGAATTTTTAAGCTGGCAGGCGGATATTGTGAATGAATACCGCAGAGAGGATCAGTTTATCACACATAATTTTGACTTTGACTGGCGGGGATATTCCTATGGAGTACAGCCGGATGTGAATCAGTATCATGCTTCCAGATGTCTGACAATTGCCGGTACGGACATTTATCATCCCTCCCAGGACGCGCTGACAGGTACGGAAATTGCATTCGGAGGCGATTTGACCCGCTCCCTGAAGCAGGACAATTATCTGGTTATGGAGACAGAAGCACAGGGATTTCCCGCATGGACTCCTTATAAGGGCCAGTTAAGGCTGCAGGCATACAGCCATCTGGCCAGCGGCTCCAATAGTGTGATGTATTGGCACTGGCATTCCATCCATAATTCCCTGGAAACCTATTGGAAAGGACTTTTAAGCCATGATTTTCAGGAAAATGCCACTTACCGCGAGGCCTGTGTGATCGGCAGGGAGTTTTCAGAAATCGGAAGCCGTCTTGTGAATCTGAAAAAGAAGAATGATGTGGCCATTCTTGTGAGCAACGAGGCTTTAACTGCACTGAAATGGTTCGGAATCCAGGCAATGGTAGGTGAAAATAATGGAATCGGGTATAATGATGTGGTACGCTGGATTTATGATGCGCTGTACCAGATGAATATAGAGTGTGATTTCATATGGCCGGAATCAGAGGATTTAAACCGGTATAAGGCTATTTTTGTTCCGGCTTTGTATGCGGCGCCGGATTCGCTTCTGGAGAAGCTGAAGCAGTATGTGACTGATGGCGGAACCCTGGCGGCTACCTTTAAAACGGCATTTGCCAATGAGAGTGTTAAGGTAAGCTATGAGGTACAGCCCCATATTCTGAATAACTGCTTTGGCGTGAAATATCACCAGTTTGCTTTTCCGAAAAATGTGGGATTGTCCGGAAGCGTTATTGGAGAAAATACTGATGCGGAAGCGAAAGTTTTTATGGAACTGTTAATATCGGAGGGAGCAGAGGTACTGGCTTCCTACAAGCATTATAACTGGAAGGATTACGCTGCGATCACCAAAAATCATTTCGGCAGGGGAACAGCCGTGTATCTGGGCTGTATGACAGATCAGAATACCCTGAAAGCAGTGATCACAGATGTTCTTCGGAGCGCACAGGTTGCGATACCTGAATGCAATTATCCTGTTATTGTGCGGAAAGGAACCAATGATTTCGGTAAGAATGTGAGGTACTTTTTAAATTACTCAGCCGAGGTGCAGAAGGCGCCATACCTCTATGGAAACAGCGTGGAGCTGTTATCAGGGAAGAGGATAGAAAGCGGAGAAATCATGGAGATTCCGGCCTGGGATTTAAAAATTATCGAGGAATAATAATCTTTACGTATCGTATCCGCATCACAGTTACTGCTCGCAGGTTAGCTTACATTACATTAGAAAAAGAAAGGTATAGATTTATCCGGAGGATAGGTATTGTACTATTTTGCCTATCGTTCCTTTGTGCCCTCGCGGAGAGTATATCAGATGGGGGATTGACTCCCACCATTGATATGAATTTGTTATTCACTGCCTATAGAGGCGGGAGCCATCTCACATCTGATATAATGACTTTGCGTTCATGGTAATTAAACATCGGAAACCGACTGCAGGAAAATAGAACAGGTATTTTTTATATATGGTTGTTGGAAATGACAGCTTTCAGAAGTTTTTCTGAAACAATCTCTCTGTTCAATGTCAGAAGTCCGAAATCCAGTGCCTTATAGTTCCACAGTGCATGCCCGATTTTATTTGTGTCTAAAATTGATATTAAATCATTAATCCATTTGACAGCTTCGGCTGGTGGTGCTGAGTCAATAACACCGAATTCTCCACAATAAAGCTGGCGGCCTGAATATTGTGTGAAATTAATAGCGTTTTTCAAAAGCCTTATCATAAGCTCCCGGTCATTGTTAGTTTCGGAGGCCACAAGAGAATATTTTATCTGATATTTAGGATGCTTTTTCAAATACTGTACAAAATCAGAAATATCACCCGGGTATGTGACTGTTTGATTGTATTCTTTCATTTCTTCAGAAAAATGAGCCTTCTGATGGGTAAACACCTGTGGATCGTAATAATGAAAATTATAGAAAACAAAAGGATCCTCAATCAGGTAAAGCTGATTGAGATAAGCCACGCTGTTTTGGCAGTTACTTCCTACCAAAATCGGACGTTTTTCATCAATCATCCGTATTCTTTTTATTGCTTCCTTATACATTCTGTTCCAGAGATATCCGGTTGCGTCAGAAACTTCATTTAAAAGTTCGAACATTAAAACAATATTGCCTGCGTCTGTATTTGCTATATCTTGAAAATGCTCTGTTAGTTGTTCCCAAATAGAAAAGAAATTTTTTTGAAGTTCTTTATCCGTAAGAAGAGGCATGGGAACATCCATGGCTCCGTATATATTTCCCCATAAGTCATGAAGATCAAGAATCAGATTAAGATGATGTTTTTTACACCAGCTTACACAAGTATCTATGTAAGATAAAACATTATCTTTAATCTGTAAGGTTTTAGGATCAAAAAGAAGATAGCCGCTTACAGGAAGCCTTACATGGTCAAACCCCCAATCTGCAATTTGGCTGATATCTGTTTCTGTGATAAAAGAAGTAAAATGTCTTTCTAAGCTTGCTTCTGTGAGAGGCTGCTCTGCGAGAAATTCATACTGAGACAGCCAGCCGCCAATATTGATTCCATTATGAAACTTTGTGTATAGCATTACTGTATACCCCCTTCTTATGTTCTATGTTAAAAAGAATAATAAAAAGCCGACAGGAATGTCATTGTAATAATTCCAGAGAATAAGTGGAAGATTTAGTTATCAGACAAATAAAACATTCCGGATTTCTAAAAAATACAGTAATTGTGACGGATTTATTAGGTTTTGCATTAAGTTTGGGAAATGTTATTCTTGGAATATCAAAAAAAGAGGGGTGATAAGATGAAAAAAACCAAGGAAAAGCAAATTTATCAATCACAGGTAAAAGAAAGTAAAAAAATGTTTTTGTATATACTTCCGTTTTTGCTGTTGTGTGCTTTGTTTTGCTATTTTCCACTCCATGGCTGGATTTATGCATTTTTTGATTATAAACCGCCATTAAAGCTGAGCCAGTGCGAATTTGTTGGATTACAGTGGTTTAAAACATTGTTTTTCAGTCCTACACAGGTGGCACAGATATTACAGGTAATGAAAAACACTTTTGCAATGAGCTTGTTAGGAATTGCTTCTTCTATCCTGCCACTGTTTTTTGCAATTTTTCTTAATGAAATAAATTGTAAATGGTACAGAAAATTAGTGCAAACACTGACAACGCTTCCAAATTTCATAAGCTGGGTTCTTGTATATGCGATTGCATTCTCATTTTTTGCCAGCGATGGAATGGTAAATAATCTTCTGATGGATGCGGGAATCATTGAAAATCCTATTAAATTTCTTGATGCAGATACTCATGTTTATTTAACCATGATTGTGTGGCAGATATGGAAAACTGTTGGATGGAATGCCATTATGTATCTGGCATCTTTATCAGGAATAGATCAGGAACTCTATGACGCGGCAAAAGTTGACGGTGCAGGAAGATTTCAGCTTATGAGACATATTACACTTCCGTGCCTTCTTCCTACATTTTTTGTACTTTTAATGCTGGCAGTTGCAAATTTTCTGAATAACGGAATGGATCAGTACTATGTATTCCAGAATGCATTTAACAAAGATAAGATTCAGGTTTTGGATTTGTATGTTTATAATGTAGGTATGACAGGAGGCAGTGTTTCGCTGGCTACAGTAATCAGTATGATGAAAAGCATTGTAAGTGTTACGCTTCTGACTGTGGTAAATTGGATATCTAAAAAAATCCGCGGTGAATCTATAATGTAAGGAGGGGATATTGTTGAAAAAGAAAAGATTAAAGCCGGGAGACACAGCTTTTTCTATAGCAAATTACATATTTTTCGGACTTTTTACAATTGTATGTTTCTATCCGTTTTATTATTTGATCATAAACTCAATCAGTGCAAATGATTTAAGCGCGGCAGGAAAAATCATTTTATTTCCGCAAAATATTCATTTTGGAAATTATGAAAAGGTATTGAAACTTTCCGGATTAGTTCAAGCTGTTATTATATCTGCCGCAAGAACTGTGATAGGCACTTTATGTACAGTGCTGACATCTGCATTTCTTGGATTTATGTTCACTCAGGAACGACTTTGGAAACGAAAACTATGGTATCGTTTTGTAATGGTGACCATGTATTTTAATGCAGGAATGATTCCAATGTATATTACCATGAAAAATCTGCATCTTACGAATACTTTCTGGGTCTACATTCTGCCTGTAGTTGTACAGCCATTTAACATTATTCTTGTAAAAACTTATGTGGAGTCTATACCACGATCCTTGCAGGAAGCAGCAGAAATGGACGGTGCAGGCCTGTTGACCGTATTTGGAAAGATTATTCTCCCAACAAGTAAGCCGATTCTGGCAACTGTGGCAATTTTTGCTGCTGTAGGACAATGGAACTCCTTCCAGGATACCTTACTTTATGTAACAGATCAGAAACTGTATTCGCTGCAGTACCTGCTCTATACTTATATCAATCAGGCGAATTCCATTGCCGCTATGGCAAAAAGCAGCGGAACTGCTAATCTGGCAAATGTGGCAACTACACTTACGGCTACATCTGTACGCATGACAGTTGCTGTTGTAGTAGTGCTTCCAATTTTGTTTGTATACCCGTTTTTCCAGAAATATTTTGTAAAAGGTATCATGATTGGATCTGTTAAAGGTTAACCTAAAATTAAATCATACAATTAATAAAGGAGGATTTTATAATGAAAAGAAGAATTATGGCAATCTGTATAGCTGCATGCATGGCTTCCGGATTATTAACCGGTGTAACTGTACAGGCGGAAGAAGGTGCGAACAAATACGAAGACCCCATAACAGTGGATGTATTTGCGTCAGAAGCAAACTATCAGGGTATGCAGGCTGGATGGTTTGGCAAAATGGTAAAGGACAAATTTAATATGGAACTGAATATTATTGCGCCAAATGTAGCAGGAGGCGGTGATACTCTTTTCCAGACAAGGTCGGCGGCAGGAGATCTGGGAGATCTGATCATCTGTAATACAAGTAATGGAATACTTGCACAGCTTGTAAAAGCGGGACTTGTTCAGGATATGACGGATCTACTTAAGGATGCCCAGTATGTAACACAGTATTCAGATGCCATCGAAAGTATGAAGGACTTGTCAGGGGCTGAAGGTATTTTCGCAATTCCGACAGAAGTTTCTTCTAATTCTCCGACTACTCCTTCGCAAGGACTGGAACCTGGATATGCACCGTATATCAGATGGGATGTTTACGAAGAAATAGGATGCCCGGAAATCAATAATACGGATGAGCTTCTTGACGTATTAAAGCAGATGCAGGAAGCACATCCCACCAGTGACAGCGGCAATAAAGTTTATGCAATTTCACTGTTCAGTGACTGGGACAGAAATATGATGACACTTGCCAGAAATATAACATGTATGTATGGCTATGATGAAGCAGGAATTACATTGTTGGCAAATGATGGCTCAGAAGTTCAGAGCCCTATAGCAGATGATTCTATTTACCGAAAAGGTTTGGAATTCCTTTACAAAGCAAATCAGATGGGGCTTGTGGATCCGGATTCTACAACCCAAAACTATGATACGATGTATCAGAAAATGCAGGATGGAGCCGTTTTGTTTTCCTTCTGGTCATGGATGGGGCAGGGTGCATATAATACTACAGAGCATACTGCTGAGGGAAAAGGCTTTAAGATGGTTCCTGTAAAAGATATGAAAATAGGAGTTGGCGGATGTAAAATGCTCGGGTATCAGGAAATCGGCGTAATGATTGGAAGTAATGCAGAAGATCCTCAGAGATTAGCTGATTTTATTGATTGGTTGTACTCTCCGGAGGGTGTCATGGCAAGTCAAGCATCGGGAAATTCCAGTGCATGCGGACCGGAAGGACTGACCTGGGAACTGAAGGACGGAAAACCTGTGCTTACTGAATTTGGGCAGAAAGCTCTTGGCGGTTCAGAAGTGAATGTTCCGGATGAATGGGGCGGAGGTGCATGGAAAGAAGGTGTATGTGCACTGAATATTACCTTTGTAAATACATTGGATCCAAATCCGGAGACAAATGAGCCATATATGTACACTCTTTGGAATTCTACTATCGAGGATAATAAAACAAAGCTGGATGAAGACTGGACAGCAGTTACGGGAGCAGTTTCTGCCATGGAATATTTGGAGAATAACGATATGCTGGAAGTAGCTCCTGGAGATTCTTACGTGACTCCTGACGAGGATTCACAGATTTCCAATCTTCGTACTCAGTGCGGTGCAAGTCTTACAGATTATTCATGGAGAATTGTATTCTCTGAAGATGATGACCAATTCAACACTCTTTATAAAGAAATGCAGGATACAGTAGAAGGGCTGAATTTTAAGGATGTATTTGAATACGATAAAGAGCGTGCATTAGAGAAAGCAAAGGCAAGAGAAGAAGTTGTAGAACTTTATAATAAAGCAGAATAAGATAGTGAAAAAGAGCTCCTGATGTGGGAGCTCTTTTTGATAAGAATTTACTTTATTCAGAAAGCAACGATTTCCTATATTCAGCAGGTGTCATATTTGTATATTTTTTAAATTTCTTGTGAAAATAATCAGTATTTTTGTATCCCACTTTTTCTGAAATTTCATATATTTTATAATCCTTTTCAGCCAGAAGCCTTTTTGCATTTTCTATACGTGTTCGTTCAAGATAGGAATTAAAACTTTCACCTGTTTTGCGCGAAAATAGTTTTCCAAGATAAGAACTATTATAACCAAAAAGAGGAGAAATGGATTCCAGCTTCAGGTTTTCCATATAATTATGCTTGATATAGTAAAGAATATCGTCCATAATATCCTGACTTGTAGGATATCCTACAGCTTTAATACACATTTCAAACTGTTCTGAGAAAAATTGTATAATCTCATACAAATAATACTTTCCCATGACAAAATCAATAACGGACGCATTGTTAGGGAAAGGGATATCCACAGTACTGTACGTATTACATATAATCTGTTTTATCTGCAGAAAAATATCGATCAGGTTATGCTTCAGGCTTACGACACTGTCGCCGGAATAATATAATAGTTTTTCCATTTCCATAAGAGTTTCAGCCAACATGGAGCGGTTATGGGACTGAATATATCCTGAAATTATTGCAGGATATTTTTGCAGTTCGTTAACAATGCAAGTAAGCTTACTTTTTTCCGGAAGATCATCAGAGCTTAATACATGCTGTTTTTCATCGCAGAAAAAACGTCTGTTCATGAGAGACAGGACATTACAGTAGGAGTCCTTTAGTTCATGAATATAGCTTACAGGATTGTCATAGACAAGAAAGAGAGAATCCAGAGGCGAGCCTTCTTCTGGTCCGGAACTGTAGTGTTGCAGGACATGATAAAATTTTTGTATTGCTCCTGTGCCTTTGAGTAATATCAACTCCTGTCCGTCAAGGGATATATGTTCATAGGAAGAATGATTCTGATTACCTACTCGCAGTAATTCAGAAAAACTCCAATAATGTCGGAAAGAATTCTGATCATAGCGTTCAGACATTATAAGCATATACTGATCTGCAATAAGATTTAAATCTTTAAGGTCGAAAAGAGATAATTCTTCTTTTCCTATAATAAGATTCATAATCATGGTAGTACGTGCATTTTCCTTGTATTTATTAAGCATAAGAGTTTTCTGTTGGCGTTCTGTGATTGCTTTTTGTACATCTTTTACAGAACTTTCCAGTTCTTCTTCATCCACAGGTTTTAAAAGATAATTATTGACGCCAAGTTTAACTGCAGATTTGGCATAATCAAAATCTGAATATCCGCTTAAAATAATGAAATGTCCCTGAAATTTGAAATCTTTGCAATGTTCTATGATTTCCAGCCCTGAAAGACCGGGCATTCGGATGTCCATGAGAACAAGATCAGGTTTCAGTATCTGTATTTTCTGAAGCGCTTCTAAACCGTCGGTCGCTTCTCCACAAATGGTAAAGCCCAGATTATTCCAGTTAATAATTCTTTTTAATCCTTTTAAGACATCAAGTTCATCATCCACAATAAGAACTTTCATTGCAATAACCTCCTAATCTTTTTTTACGTATGGTATATGTAGAGAAACACAGGTTCCGCTTCCAAGCTGGCTTTCTAACTGAAGTCCAAAAGAAAAGCCGTAACAAAGCATTATTCGTTGGTTAATATTATACAGACCAATGCTCTTGGTTCTGGCAACATCTTTGGTTCGTATTGTCCGGCGAAGAGTTTCCAGAGTCTCTCTATCCATCCCTTTGCCATTATCTTGTACACTGAGACAGAGAAAATCATTTTCTGTGTATATTTTTATTTCAATCAAACCATAATTTCCTGATTTTTCCAAACCGTGCAACATAGCATTTTCTACAATGGGCTGAAGCAAAAAAGGAAGTACATAGCATTTCTCAGGATCCAGTCCCGGCTCCACATGTATAGTGTAATTGACTCTGTCTTTAAAACGCAGTTTCTGGATTTTCAGATAAAGTTGGATATAGTATAACTCTTTATCAAGAGTTGTTGAAGTAGTTCCTATATTTTCCAGAGAATAATGCATAAAACGTCCTAACAGTTTAGCTGCTTCTGCCACTTCAAAATTATCTTCATTAAATGCCTTCATACGTATTGTTTCCAGAGTGTTATACAAAAAATGAGGATTGATCTGGCTTGTAAGCATTTTAAATTCAATTTGTTGTTGTTTATTTTCCAGTTCCTGCTGGCGGTTGATAAGTTCCTGCTCTCGCAGTTTTGTTTTGTAAACCATAGCTTCTTTTTCTTCAATTTTTTGTATCATAATCTGCAGATCCGAAAAAGTTTCCGATAGTTCATCATTTCCTTTGAAAGAATTGATAATGTTATAATCGTCCTGGCTTGCCTGATGCATAGCCTGTCTGAGAAGATAAATACGCGCACTGAAATATCCCGTGTAAAAATACAGAAGGGCACAAGGAATAAACAGTGCCAGGAGGACTACAAAGAAACAAGTCATGGTAATGCGGAAGATATAAGGAATCGACCGTACGCTGTAAGAAAATATGTAAACGTAATCGTCGGTTCTGTATGGTTGAAGTGTAGAAACTACTGCAATCGTCTTTTTTCCATTGACTTCAATACCTTTATATATTTTGTTATAAAATTCCTGAAACTGCAGTGACTCAGGCATGGTATGTTCAGGAGATGTGCTGTTCAGATCATAAAAAAGCGGCTCATTATTTACACTTGCCATACTTGGAATGGAATGGTTATCCAGTCGATTTTTCAGGTAATTATCGCTAACTGTAATGACCAGAATTGCAAAATCTTTCACAAGAGGAAGTGGGACTTTTCGGTACATGGTCAGTTCATAGCATGTATAACCGTGTTTTGTACGAATATCTGTCTGCCAAAAAAGGTTTTTATCGGATGCCATGCTTTTATACCAGTTCTTTTCTTTGATTTCTGGGGTGCAATATATAAAGTGACTATAACTTTGAATGGTAGGATTATTTGTATAAATCTGTATTTCGTTTATAGATGTTTGCTGTTCCAGAATGGTATCAATGTCCTTATAGGAATCAAAATGTTTGCGGATATCATTGATATCGCTGTATCTGGAAGAAAGTAGTTCAGTGAGTTTTGAATCCAGAATAAAATTGTTGGATATATTGTAAAGGTTTGTGGTTAAGTCAAAAAGTACGGAGCGAACTCTTATATTCTCAGAGGTTACCTGTTCTGTGTAATGCTTTGTTAGTGTAGTGTGAGTATATAATACAAGAATAATGCCAATTGATAAAACAGGAACGGAAAAAATAAGAAGCAGGGTGGAAAAAAGCTTCTTTTGGATTTTGACATTGCGGAACATCTTAATGTTCATAATAGTAGTCTCTCTTTCATACAAAATTATTTTTAATATAGCATAATCAGTGCAGACATGTCAGTGTAAAAATTTGAAGAATAATACATAAATAATTTGAGGTCTATATTGCACAGCTAAACATTGACTTTACCGGTATAAGGGGATTATAATATGTTTCACAAGTATATCAGTTGTGAGATGACTTCCGTCTTTACAGGCGGGAAGAAATCGGTATTGCATTTGATAGTGATTAATCTAATGCTGTACTTGGTTAAATTTACCCAGTGTGGATGGAAACAAGGAGATCGAAGAATATGAAAATTGCAGTAACGTATGATAATGGAAACGTTTTTCAGCATTTTGGAAAAACAGAAACATTTAAGATTTATGAGGTGGAAGATAACAAGGTCATTTCCAGTGAAGTGATAGGCTCCAATGGAACAGGGCACGGCGCCCTTGCCGGTCTTTTGGCTCAGAACGGTATTGACATTCTGATCTGTGGAGGAATCGGAGGAGGCGCGCAGAATGCACTGGCAAATGCCGGTATTGAATTGTGCGCCGGAGCTCAGGGAAATGCAGACCAGGCTGTAGAGGCATACTTAAAAGGAGAACTGGTATCTGCCGGGGTGACCTGCGGTCATCATCACGGAGAGGGCCATGACTGCGGCAGCCACGGAGAAGGTCACGACTGCGGCGGCCATGACGGATGCTGCGGCGGTTCAAAGAGTGCACTAACAGGCCGGAATGTGGGCAAGACCTGCCGGACGCATTACAGAGGCACCTTTAATGACGGTACCCAGTTTGACTCTTCCTATGATCGTGGCGAGCCGCTTGAATTTGTGTGCGGCGCAGGCATGATGATCAAAGGCTTTGATGCAGCCGTAGCAGATATGGAAGTGGGACAGGTGGTAGACGTCCATTTGCAGCCGGAAGAGGCTTATGGAATGCCGGACCCGAATGCGATCTTTACCATTGAGGTAAGCCAGCTTCCCGGTTCAGAGAATCTTACTGTAGGCCAGCAGGTTTATTTATCAAATTCCTCCGGCCAGCCTTTTCCGGTGAAGGTTATTGCAAGAGAAGGTACCGGGATTACCTTTGATGCAAACCATGAAATGGCAGGAAAAGAACTGAATTTCAGGATAGAGCTTGTTGAGGTTAAGTGATGATTTCCAACCGCACAGTTGGAATGTTTCTTATGCGGAGGTTGAAAGATGGATTTAATAGAGGCAATTCAGGAAAGACATTCCGTCAGAAAATATAAAGATAAAAAAATTGAGGAAGAGATACGGGTTCAACTGGATGGATTCGCAGAGCAGTGTAATGAGGAAAGCGGACTGCATATCAGTATCCACTATGATGATCCGGAAGGGTTTGATTCCAGGATGGCTCATTATGGAAGCTTCAGCAATGTAAACAATTTTATTGTACTTGCCGGCAAAGACTGTCCGGATTTTGATGAGAGATGCGGATATTATGGGGAAAAGCTTGTATTAAAGGCACAGCAGCTTGGATTAAATACATGCTGGGCGGCGCTCACCTATAATAAAAAAATGGTCAAAAAGCTTGTTGCCGACGGAGAGAAGCTTTGTATGATCATCGCTTTGGGCTATGGCGAGACATCAGGCGTTCCGCATAAAAGCAAGAGCATGGATGCGGTACTGGCAACAAAGGGAAACATGCCGGAATGGTTTCGCAAAGGCGCTGAAGCAGCCCTGCTTGCGCCGACTGCAGTAAATCAGCAGAAATTTAAGTTGGGAATCATAGATGGGGAACCCGCGGCAAAGGTATCCGGCATAGGCTTTTATACAAAGGTGGATCTCGGGATAGTAAAATATCATTTTGAGATTGCTTCAGGTAAAAAAGTAAGATAAGGAAATGCTAAAATAAGGAAATGCGGAGTGAGCATATGAAAAGTACACTGATCAAAGACACTACAAAGGAAGAGAGGATTGCGTTAATACGGGAATGGATCCCTGATGATGATGGTTTGGAGGATGACGGCGGGATCGATCTCTGGGAAATGTATGATCCATACATCAGGGGAGAGAAAGAGATTGCGGAGATTAACATGGAATTCAACGCCGGATTCTATGAAGAACAGGATATGCAGCAGGCTCCCGGCTGCGGGCAGGGAAACAGCAGAAGATAGTGAAAGCATGGGTCACCAGCAGGAGCGTGGAGAAGGGAGTGAGGGCGATGATCCTGGACACACTGTTGAAAAAGAAAAACATGACAAAACAACGTCTTGCGGTGGAGGCAGGCATTCCTCATGAAACGCTGAGCGATATCTGCAGCGGCAGGATCCGGCTGGAAAAATGCCCGGCTGAAACCATCTATAAAATCGCAAAGGCGCTTGGCGTTTCCATGGAGTTTCTGACGGAGGATGGAATCCGGGAAACAGAAAGAGAACGCACCTATGAGCAGGGATTGCCGGAATACCTGCAGCATGATCTGGATGCGTATAAGGACGGCTTGAAAAAGGGGGTGTCCTATCTGGACTGCCTGTGGGGAGAACTGTATGGCAGCATCAATATTGCACAGATCGACGACGGCGCGATTACACCGGAACATGCAGAATATCTGCGGCAGAAATATTTGTGGAGGAAACAAGGGATATGAACAGGATCATTGATTTCACAAACTGCAGACGGATGCCCGGGCGGGCTTATAACGGGGCAAACGGTAAAAAGATCGCAGTGGAATTTGAAGGAGAGCAGTATATGCTGAAATTTCCTCCTTCCGGAGAGGGAAAGCCTACAGAACTGTCCTATACCAACAGTTGCCTGAGCGAACATATTGGCAGCAGTATTTTTAATTTTCTCGGTATAGAGGCACAGAAAACGATGCTGGGTACGTTTACTGTTGCCGGAAAGACGAAGGTAGTGTGCGCCTGTCTGGATTTTACGGCGGAAGGGAAGCGACTTTTTGATTTTTGCTCCATTAAGAACACCATTTTGGATTCTGACTCCAACGGGAGCGGAACAGAGCTTGCTGATGTCTTGGAAACTATTGATAAGCAGCAATTTGTTGATCCTGTCCAGCTAAAGGCTCATTTTTGGGATATGTTCGCGGCAGATGTGCTGCTTGGAAATTTTGACCGCCACAATGGAAATTGGGGATTCCTTTATGATCCGGCAGAAAGAAAGAGCAGTATTGCTCCGGTCTTTGACTGCGGAAGCTGTCTGTTGCCCCAGGCGGATGAGGATGTGATGCGTAAGGTACTGACTGATCCGACAGAAAGGGATATGAGGATCTTCCGTTTTCCCACGTCTGCACTTAAGCAGCAGGGACGGAAAATTAATTATTATGATTTCCTGCTCCGGGCAGAGGATGAGGATTGCTGTCAGGCTATCAGGCGAATCTATGAGAGAGTGGACATGAAGCAGATCGGGGCGTTTATTGACGAAGTTCCGTATCTGACGGATCTGCAGAGGCAGTTTTATAAGAGTTATATCGCAGCAAGACTTGATCTGATTCTTCGCCCCGCTTATGAAATGGCAACCCAAGAGAAAAGTTGAGGCACCGGAACAGGACGAGCCGACGCTTACGCTGTAACAATCAAATATCAGATTTATGACGCCGTGAAAATGCGGCGTCTTTTTTCGTTAAGAATTGGAGGAACCTATATCGATCTGAAGCTGGAAAAATTGCGCCTAAGAGCAAATTCACCCTTGACTCTACATTCGATATAGAGTTTATGATAATAGGGATGAAAAATCAAGGAGGTTCCTTATTTATGGAAAAAAATTTGACCAGCGGCAGCGTATTTAAGAATATTCTGATTTTTTCGCTGCCTTATCTTTTATCGTATCTGCTTCAGACGCTTTACGGTATGGCAGACCTTTACATCATTGGACAATTTGGAACTGTTGCAGAAACAACCGCTGTTTCTATCGGTTCCCAGGTCATGCATATGCTGACTGTTATGATTGTCGGTCTTGCCATGGGCGCAACAGTTTTTATCGGACAATCCATAGGCGGCAATGACAAAAAGAGAGCCGCCAGAGGTATCGGAAATACTGTGACCATCTTTATGGCAGTGTCGCTTGTACTGACGGTTATTCTTGTTTTGTTGGTTGATCCTGTCATTGCACTGATGTCCACCCCAACAGATGCCGTCCCCGGAACAGTTAACTACCTGACCATCTGCTTTATTGGCATTCCGTTTATTACAGCGTATAATGTGATCAGCGCTGTTTTCCGTGGCATGGGAGACTCGAAAAGCCCCATGTATTTTATTGCTATAGCCTGTGCTGTAAATATCGGACTGGACTATGTTTTTATGGGGATTTTTCACTTAGGGCCTGCCGGAGCTGCGCTTGGTACAACACTTTCTCAGGCAACCAGTGTTGTGGTATCTCTTGTCGTAATTTTGAAAAGGAAAACAGGCATTCCCATGTCTAAAGCAGATTTCAGGCCCTATCGCCCGGTAATGAAAAATATACTGAAAATCGGTATCCCTGTAGCGCTTCAGGATGGGTTGATCCAGATTGCTTTTATCGTAATTACCGTCATTGCTAATCACCGGGGATTGAATGATTCTGCGGCAGTAGGGATTGTGGAAAAGGTTATGAGTTTTCTGTTCCTTGTCCCTTCTTCCATGCTTTCCACCGTATCTGCGCTTGGCGCTCAGAATATTGGAGCCGGAAAGCATGAGCGTGCGACAGACACTTTACGGTATGCTATTTTCCTTGCGGCAGGATTTGGTTTTGTTGTCGCTGTGACAATGCAGTTTTTGGCAGAGCCTGTAGTATCCATCTTTACTGATCCATCTACAGCGGAAGGGGCAGAAGTTGTGAAATTGGGAGGACAGTATTTGCGCGGTTATGTATGGGACTGCATCTTTGCGGGCATCCATTTCTGTTTCAGTGGATATTTCTGTGCTGTGGGTAAGTCTGAAATTTCTTTCCTGCATAATATCATTGCCATTGTACTTATGCGTATTCCCGGCGTATATATCACCTCAAAGTTATTCCCGGCGACACTACTGCCCATGGGTCTTGCTACAGCTTCCGGTTCCATTATTTCTGTGGTGATTTGTGTGATCGCCTTTAAGGCGCTTATGCGAAAAAATAGGGTGAGAGCAAATAAAGGAGTACAGCATGGATAAACAAAATCTTTTTTCCATTGGAGATGTGGCAAAGCTATTTCATTTGAGTGTCAGCAGTCTCCGCCACTATGAAGATGTCGGACTGATCACGCCGGAATATACCGATCCGAACAGCGGCTATCGCTATTACGGCGCCAGACAATTTGAGGTGCTTAATAGTATTCGGTACCTTCGTGCTTTAGATATGCCCTTGAGTGAAATTGCGGATTTTCTTGGGAACCGGGATGTGGAACGTATTGAGGAAAAGCTGTTAAGTCAGAAAAAAGCTGTAATTGCAAAACAGGAGGAATTGAAAGAGCAAATATAGCTTTTGAGCAAACGCTTTTATAAAATACAGGGCGGGAATCTGAATATCTGCTTTTACGGAAACGGATATTACTTGTTCACACCGCAGGTGTGAACAGTAACCCGTTT
Source organism: Eubacteriales bacterium (assembly GCA_030524715.1). Classification (GTDB taxonomy): domain Bacteria; phylum Bacillota; class Clostridia; order Lachnospirales; family Lachnospiraceae; genus Blautia_A. Next base: position 37,761 of record JAUNGB010000032.1, read on the forward strand.
GACGATTAGAGCGTGTTTGGAATGATGAAAATATCTCTTTACACGATACCAAAATTATTGTATGATAGTGCTACGGTAGTTTCTGCCGTATTTTATAATTCTATTCCAGTTCTTCAGCATATCGCTGTAGTTTCCGAAACAAATTTCCAGATACATTTCAAAAGGAGGGATCTATCATATGAAGGACGACTTCTGCCCCTGCAGACAATGAGCGCTAAATCAATATCTGATATAAAAAATGATTTATGCTGCTATTTTATACTTTTAAACAGCACAAAAAAATATTATAATAGGAGTGTACATACATGAGTAAGGATAATAAAAAGGATAAATCCATTCATGAATTACAGGAATCTCAGATTCCCTATACTCCGGATGAAAGCATATATGTGCGAAGAACACACAAAGATAAATTGTTCCGGTTTATTTTCCGGGACAAGAGAAAGCTGTTACAATTATATAACGCTATCAACGGAACGTCATATGAGGATGTCGAAGGGCTTATCATCAATACACTGGAAAACGTGATCTACCTTGGATACAAAAATGATATTTCCTTTTTGCTTGACTGGGCTCTGTGCTTAATGGAGCACCAATCTACCTGGAATCCCAATATTCCTTTGCGCGGGATGTTGTATTTTGCCAGATTATATAGAAACTATATAGAAACAATGGATTTAAATCTTTATGGAACAAAACAGATTGAACTTCCATTTCCTCAATTTGTAGTTTTTTATAATGGAACGACTGAAAAACCGGAGAGGCAGGTTCTCTGTCTTTCCGATGCTTTCAGAAAGCCGGATAATCTTTCCGGGGAATTGGCATCTCCTGCCCTGGAATGCAGAGCTGTAATCCTCAATATCAATTATGGGAAAAACCAGAGATTGATGGAAAAGTGTAAGCCTCTTTTAGATTATTCGCGCTTTATCTATTACATCCGCGAAAATATATCGAAAGGCCACAGTCCGCAAAAAGCAGTAGAACTGGCAGTAGATCGGTGCCTGGAGGAAAATATCCTTGTCGACGTGCTGAAAGAGCATCGTAAGGAGGTTGTCTCTATGTTTCTGGATGAATATGATGACGAATTATTTACCAAAAGAATGTACGAAAATATCGCAAAAGAGAGCGCTGAAGCCGGAAGAAAAGCCGGAATGGAAGCCGGACAGAAAGCCATTAATACTTTGGCTACGTGTTTATTAGACGATAAACGGCAGGATGAATTGATGCGCTCCTTTACTGATTCCGCCCTCCAGAAAAAACTTCTGAGAGAATACCATCTTTTAGAAGATTGAATTTTTCGTTTCAACTATCACAGATAAGCATTCCCCCGCTTCAGGTGCATAGAGGCTCTAGCGGGGGAACTGGCTGTCATGCTATTCATCCTGCTGGCCGCCTTGTTGCTCATCCTGTTGATTTTCCTGAGGCGCCAGGCACATCTCCAGGGATGTATCCGAAAAAAACGTATTTGCATTATACAGATAGAGAACATCCTGAACATTTTCCACCTGAATCAGTTCTTCCAAATTTCCGTAGTAGTATCGGGGATCCACCATGATAATAGTACGGTAATGAGGCGCAAGGAACGGTACCAGGCTGTTCGCGTAGGAATCCTTTAATACAAGCAGCGTCCTGTTATCCTCAACAGGGGTGCTGATTTTTATCTGAGGATGGTTTCCATTAAAAAACAAGCCGTATTTGTCTCGTTCAGAAAGCTTTTCCGTGGCATAAAAGCTGCCTGTTTTTTTCTGCTGCTGGACATAATTTACCACAGAACTTGGGGAATCGCCCTGGGGAAGAAAAACGTCAAGTTCTTCTTTTGTTCCGGAACGGAAGCCGCTTCTGGCAGACAGAGTACCCTGGAAGGAATAAGAAACAGGAACCTTTTCATAAGAAATCTCTTCTCCGTTTAAATTCATGGTATCTGCTGCCTGCAGATATGCGTAATAAGCGCCCTGAGTGGTCCAGTGATGATCCGTATGATAATAAATCCCTTCCTCCTTATGTTCATTTAAGGTATCGCGGACATCAATAAAGGTCACGCCGACTTCTTCCAGAGAGCTTTTTAAAGCGTCAATATATGGATTCTGATCCTGCGCCGGTGCAAATGCAGGAAGACGATCCTTTAAAATGCTGACCGCATTGGGCGCAATCAGGGCATATTGGTTTAGATCGGAATGTCTTTTGGCAAAAGCGGTCATGGCGTTTACAGTGGCAGACAGCTGCTCCTGGGGCGGAGCCTGGAAGGCTTCCATGAGGTATCCGTCTTTTCCGAGATAAACACCGTTTTCTTCAACCTTGCCTGTCAGACGGTCTGTTCCGGCCTTTAAGGCGACCCAGAAATCCCGAAGAGGGAACTGATCATTTACGTAAGTTTCATAGTTCTTTTCATACTGTCCTGAGAGCATCTGGGAAATCCCTATCTTTGGGCGGGATGCCAGGATCCGGTTTTCTTTTTCAGAAAAGCTTCTGTCCGGAAGGAGGATGCTGATAAGCATTACGACGGGTAAAGCCAAGAAGAAAAAGGATCCCGTCCATTTAAAAAAATTTCTGTAATTTCTTTTTTTATTTTTCATGCTCACACCTTTTAAAATTTCATGTATAAGAACGGTGAATACGAGTTGTAAACCATAAACGCAACACATAAAGCCGCAAGGATAATGTTTACCGCTGCGGCGGTTCTGGGCCGCCTGTGCATCATTTTCTTAAAATGCTTATAGAGTCCGGGACGGCAGGCCAGAATACTGATGATAAAGAGTATCAGGCCGGTTTTCAGATAATAGAATGCCGTACTGTCAATAAATCCGCTGGCGCCGATTCCAAACATGTTCAGGAAGTATTTTCCCATGGAGCCGAAATCTGTCTGTGAAAAAAATACCCATCCGATCATGACCGCGATCATGGTATAGATATTTGCCGCCCATTTCGGGAGCCGGGGAAGCACGTTGGATAAGGCGTATTTTTCCAGAAGGAGCAGCAGACCGTAATAGAGTCCCCAAAGTACAAAGTTCCAGCTCGCTCCATGCCATAATCCGGTCAGGGCCCAGACGACCAGAATATTCCGGATGTGTTTGGGGACGGATACCCGGTTTCCCCCAAGGGGAATATAGACATAGTCGCGGAACCAGCTTCCCAGGGAAATATGCCATCTCCGCCAGAATTCCGATACGCTGGTTGAGGTATATGGGTAGTCGAAGTTCTTCTGGAAATCAAAGCCCAGCATCTTTCCAAGGCCGATAGCCATATCCGAATAGCCGCTGAAATCAAAATAGATTTCCATTGTGTAGGCAAAAATACCTATCCAGGTGGTCACTACGGACGTACTGCCGGCCCCAGAGGCGATGCCGGAGTAAATGGCCGCCAGGTTATCTGCCAGCAGGATTTTTTTGGCAAGTCCCTTTATAAAATATTCTGTACCCAGACCAAAACGCAGGATGTTGACCGGCCGCCTGGTAAGCTGTTCCTCGATATCTGCATACCGTACAATAGGGCCTGCAGCCATATGAGGAAACATGGTGCTGTATACGGCAAAGGTAAGAAAGCGGCGCTGGGCGGAAATTTTTCCTTTATATATATCAAAAATATAGGAAAGATTCTTGAAAGTGTAAAAGGAAATTCCAATGGGTAGCGAAAGCTGGGGGTGGGAGATGGCAACGCCGAATAAATTTCCCACCGTATCCAGCAGAAAACCATAATATTTAAAGAAACCAAGGATCCCCAGATTTACTGTGACAGTAAAAATCAGGTTTCTTTTCCGGGAGTTCGGGTCTTCGGCCAGAGATTCCAGTTCCATTCCCATATAATAGTTAAAGAAAGCGGAAAAAACCATAAGGATCAGATAGACCGGCTCACCCCAGGCGTAAAAAAACAGGCTTCCCAAAACCAGCGCCGGATTTTTAAGTTTTCTCGGCGCCAGATAATACACAAGCACAAATATGGGCAGAAAGCTGAAAATAAAGAAAATACTGTTAAATACCATAATTTTTTCTCCGTTTTAAATTAAGGACAGAAGCTTTTTCCGCCAGGCGGCAGCGTCTGCTCCGCACATATAATACACATAATTGCCGCGTCTTTCTGTCACGGCATTATTTAAAAGCGCCATCTGATCTGTTCCGTAACCCTCAAAGATGTTCTTCTGGCTGGAAAGATGGCTGCGGACCGCTTCCAGAAAGGAATCCGCCTGCCCCCTGTCCGGCGCTTTTACGATCAGGATCTCATCCACTGCCATGGGTGATTCCGCTTTATAAAAGAAATACCCGTCGGTATCTTTTTCTTCGATTTGATAGAAACGCTTCAGGTCCACACGTCCTTTTTTGGAAAGAGCGGTGACAGATGAAGTTTCCTCCATTGCAGCAGAGATTTGGTCAATTGGTATATTTTTGGCGTTGTCGGAAGTGTACAGCAGCCCCAGATAACATACCAGAAATAAAACCATTAGTATTTTAATCAACAGATGCTTTTTATTCATAATTTATAACCCCGCTGTTTTTGCCATAAGAGTGAGCCATTTAGGGTAATAATCCCGGATAACGTGCTCACCGTCCGGCTCATACATACTTTCTCCGTCGTTTACCAGATAAGCAGTATCAATATAGGTATAGCCCATTTCCATGCAAAGCTCCTGCAAGGCCTGGTTGAACTGAGGATAATAGCCAAGAGCAGGAACTTCATCGATCGTAGACTGCAGGATAGGCAAAATTCCGTTTATATAAACAGGAGAATCCGGCAGAGCCTCCGAAAGCTTCTGAAGCTGCGTACGGTAGGCGTCTATGAAGGACGCGGAATCGCTTTCGTAGATTTCCAGGTCGTTGGAGCCAAATGCCATGAAGATCGTGGAGGGATGAAGCCCAATGGCCGTCTGAATCTGCTCGTCCGCATTTACAATGCTCAGGCCGCGCTTGCTGACAACCACGTCCGTATCTAAAAAGCCGTACTCTACAATGGATTCTGTAATGGAATCACCGATGATGACGCTGCCCTGAAAGGCCTGTTTGATCTCCACGTCGCTGAGGATACCGCCTTCCTCCAGAAGGGTTGCCGTAGCTGTGGACTGATCCTGTTTCTTTAATTCATTAAGCTGTTTTTCTATGGATGAGATATCTGCTGTTTCCATTTCCTGAAGGCGTGCGACATTTTCGGCACAGGCGGTCTCCCTGGAAGATGGAGTACGGGTCAGCAAAACGACAGCGCCTGTGCCTGCGGCTAATATGGCGCAGAGAGCTGAGAGAAGTATGATTATATGTTTCTTTTCCAATTTAGATCCTTCCCTGGGACTTATATGCGCTGATAATCTAGAGTGTGTTTAAAAATTGCTTTCTGCAAGATGTATTTCACAATTGCACTCTAGTACATCATTGCACTAATTCTCGAGTAATAAGCACTCGCCTTTTGTGCCAGAACTGCGTTGTTGTCAGTCGACAATGCTGCCGCATTCCCCGCTTCAAGTTAAGCAGGTATGGGGGATGTCGGCCGCATTTTTACAGAAATTTCGTCCCAATCCGATTTATTTCGGCTTTATTATAATACCCGGAAGGAAAAATGGCAACATAAATTATTCTTGACCGCAACGGGTATCATGGCGTAAAGTAGTTTTATACCAGATGTGGGATGACTCACGCCTCTATAGGTGGTGAGTAACGAGTCTTGAACAGATACTTTTGTACCGTAAATGTGAACCGTTTTATCAGAGACAAGGAGGGATGGTATGAGACTGCTGCTTGCGGAAGACGAAAAGGATTTAAACCGTATTATTACAAAAAAACTGGTTTCCGGGGGATATTCGGTGGATAGCTGCTATGACGGGGAGGAAGCGCTTCTGTATCTCTCTTCAGCGGAATATGATGGAATTATACTGGATGTTATGATGCCGAAGGCGGATGGCTTCGCGGTGCTTGGGAAGCTGCGGGCACAGGGCATTCACACGCCGGTTTTGATGCTGACCGCGCGGGATGCGGTGGAGGATCGGGTTGCGGGGCTTGATCTGGGGGCAAATGATTATCTGGTCAAGCCTTTTGCTTTTGCGGAACTGATGGCAAGAATACGGGCCATGACACGAGTTGCGGGAAAGCAGTCTGACAGTACGTTAAAGGCTGCGGATCTGATCCTTGACTGCGCCAGCCATAAGGTGACCCGAGCAGGCTGTGAAATCGCTCTTTCCGCCAGGGAATATGCCATATTAGAATATCTGATGCGGAATAAGGACATTGTGCTTTCCAGGGAAAAGATAGAAAATAATATCTGGAATTTTGACTACGAGGGCGGCACCAATGTTGTGGATGTGTATATCAGCTACCTCCGCAGAAAAATCGATAACGGCCACGAGGTAAAGCTGATTCATACGGTTCGGGGAAGCGGCTATGTTTTAAGGGAGGGCAAATGAGAACGCTGACGATTCGGAAGAAAATCACCCTCTGGTTTGCCGCCGCTCTTGTACTGCTTGCCGGACTTACCATGGTGGTGGTAATGCTGATCAGCAATGCTGTCATCCAGAAGGGAATCCGTGATGACTTGGTGGAGCGGGTAGAGGAAAACATGGATGAGGTGGAATTTTTCAGCGATATCCGGGATTCTGACTGGATGGACGGCGACGACCTTTATATGAAATACCAGGAAGGATATCTGGAGATCGACGATGATTTTCTGAATCGGGTAAACGGAATTTACACCTCTTTGTATAATAGCGACGGAACCTTGCTGTACGGTGAGAATCCCATTGCCAGGGAATCAGGGGAATATCCGTTTGTGGATTCCCAGGTACAGAGGATCCGTGCAGACGGAAGCAGATATTATATTTATGATCGTGCACTGTCCGGTGAGGGTCTGGAGGAGCTGTGGATGCGGGGAACTGTTTCTGAGACACAGGGGGATTCCCAGATCCATACCATTGTCAGGCTTACGCTGTGGCTTGTGCCCCTTCTTGTGGTTTTGGCTATAATCGGCGGTTATGTGATTGCCGGGCGGTTTTTGCTTCCCATCAAGCAGATCGGGGAAGCTGCGGAAAGTATCCGTGAGGGAAATGACCTTACTAAGCGGATCGCCCTTGGAAAAGGGGAGGATGAACTGCACCAGCTTGCCAATACGTTTGACCGGATGTTTGACAGGCTGGAAAACTCCTTTAAAGCGGAACAGCAGTTTACCTCGGATGCCTCTCATGAGCTTCGTACTCCCATAACGGTGATCCTTTCTGAGTGTGAATACACGCTGGAGGAACCGCGTGAAGCGGAAGAGTACGTGGAAGCCCTTGAAGTCATTGAGCGCCAGGGAAGAAGAATGTCTGTTTTGATCGGGGAAATGCTGGAATTTACACGGCTGGAGCAGAATGCAGGGCGGTTTGTAAAGGAAATGGTTGACCTGTCGGGGCTTTGCGGGGCAGTCTGTGATGATATGGAGTTGGTTTTGGAACGGGGAATTACTTTGAAGCGGGAGATCACGCCGGAAATCACGGTAAATGGAAATCCTATTCTGCTTAACCGCCTTTTAGTGAACCTGATATCCAATGCAGGCAGATATGGGAGGGAAAACGGGCATATTGTGGTAAAGCTTGAAAAAAAAGAGAAAACGGTCAGGCTGTCCGTATCAGACGATGGGATCGGTATCGAAAAGGAACAGCAGGAAAAAATATGGAACCGTTTTTATCAGGTGGATCCGTCCCACAGCGGGACAGGCGCGGGCCTGGGGCTTGCAATGGTAAAAAGCATCGCGGAATTTCATGGAGGTTCCGTATCGGTGGAAAGCAGCCCGGGATGCGGCAGCACCTTTATTTTTCTGATGAATCAGGAAAATGGAAAATGAATATAGAAAAAATTATCAGCTTTAATCTTGCTTTAATCTTGCAGTTTTAATATATAAGCATCATAACTGATATATAAGCATCATAACTGAGGGCGGAAGAAGCTGCCCGCGTAACAGTTAGTATTTTCCAACAATTAAAACAGGAGGTAGTTATCATGAAAATAAAGAAAATGTTTACAGGAAGAAAAATGACAGGAGCGATCGGGGCGTTTTTCCTTTTCATAGGCGCCGGAGCTGTGGTTCTGGCAGCAGGCGGCACGGTTGACGCGGCGGGAGCGGAAGAGCTTGCGCTTATGGACGCGGGAGTCAGTGCGGAAGAGGCTGAGCGTCTGAGAACGGAAACGGAACGTGAGGATGGCGAAAACGTTTATGAAGTAAGCTTCCAGGTAGACGGGATCGAATATGAATATCTCATCCGGGAAGCGGACGGAGAGATCCTTGAATGGGAAATCGACGGACGGAATGTGAATGATGTAGTGGCGGAGGAAAGCCTTCGTGCAGACATAGATAAGAGTGACGGGGATAAGAACGAAGCTCAGAATGACGGAGATACACTGATCGGCATGGAAGAAGCGAAGAATATTGCCCTTTCGGATGAAGGTGTTACGGAAGACGAGGTTGTTTTCTCCACACTTAAATATGAAAAGGAGCACAGAAGAACTGTCTATAAAGTAGAATTTTATCAGGGAAACAGGGAAGTTGAATATGAAATCGATGCGTACAGCGGAGACATCCTTGAGGTGGACCGCGATTGAACGCGGACGGATTTTCAAACACGCTTTAGGCAGGAAACCGGCAAAACTGCCGGTTTCCTGCCTATTTCTGATTCAGATTCAGAAAATCTCTTGGGGAGCAGCCCTCTATTTTTTTGAAAACTCTGCTGAAATAAAAGGCATTTTCAAAGCCCAGTTCGTCCGCGATTTCGTAAATTTTCAGATTTCCCTGCTTCAGAAGCTTCTTTGCCTGCTCGATTTTTTTCAGTGCTACATATTCATTGAAGCCGATTTCCGTATTCTTTTTGAATAGCTGACTGAGGTAATTGGCACTGATGTTAAAGGTCATCGCGGTGTTCTGGAGAGTCAGGCGCTGATTGAGATTGCAGGCAATATATTTTTTGACATTTTCCACAAGATAATTATTTGGTTTTTTGGCCTGCTCTGCCAGTGTTTCCAGAAGACCGTTTTCCAGCTTCAAAAGCCAGCTCAGAATCTGAGGAACAGTTGTCAGCCGGTAAAGAGACTGGTATCCGTCTGCGTCATCCTGAAAGATTTCAGTTACTGCAGAGGATCCGTCTTCCATAAGATTAATGGAAAGGTACAGAATGCTGCTTGCGGCATCTAACGCCTGAGCGGTAGAAACCCGGTTTTGGGACAAAAGCTCCCGGATATTATCCAGGATTTCCCGGAGGGCTTCCGTGTTTGATTCCTCAAAAGCCCTTCTGATATCTTCACGGAACAGGGAGAGATTAAAAACATTATGCTCCCTGAAATACTGCAGCCGTTCTTCAGCAAATATAAGCTGTTCAGTCCCGGCGGAGGAAATAAACTGCTTTGCGTCCTGATAGGATACCGGGATTTCCAGGGGAGCGGAAACCATAGTACCGATACTGCATAACAATGTGACAGAGTAATATTTATACAGCATATTCAATGTCTGGCCTAAGGCTTCCCTCAGATAGCTTACAGGGTCGCCGACATGATCGGAGGAAATAAAGAAAACGGCGGCAAAATACTGGATATCAAGGGAAATAACCTGGCAGTGAAGATACTTGGACATCATTTCCTGGAACATTTCCAGAGTACTCTTATTGAGGAGAAGCTTCTGCTCTCTGGTCAGAGGCTTTTGATCATTTTCTATAACACGGATGTAGGCAGCGATATAACCGGAAGCCTCGAAGGTGATCTGGAACTCCTGGCTTTGGCGCTCAAACTGCTCCGGCCCTTCAAATAATCCGTTCAGAAGACGTATAAAAAAGCGGTCTCTGTAATAACTTAAATCAAGAAGAGATGAGTTATCAGGAACGGAAAGCTTCCGATATTCCAGAACAATCTGCTGCGCCTTCTTCAGCGCCCTGTCCAGTTCGTCATTTGTTAATTCCATTTTGATCAGATAGTCTACGGCCTGAAAGCTTAATGCCTCACGGGCAAACTGGAAATCTTCATAACCGGTAAGAATAATAAAAGCAGGAATTCGCCCAAACTCGTGATGACACTTTTTGGCCAGCTCCAGCCCGCTCATCAGCGGCATTTTAATATCGGAAATAACAACATCAGGTTTACTTTCCACGATCATCTGATATGCCTGTTCTCCGTTTGATGCAGTACCGCAGATCTGCAGATCAAGAGAAGAATCCGACAGCATGGACTTTAATCCGATCTGGACAAGGGGTTCGTCATCGGCTATGAGCACTTTCATAATTGTTTTTCCTCCTCATTAAGAATTTTGTGCGGAAGAAGGGTGCTGACTGTGGTATACTGCCCGACTTCGCTTTCTATATGGAGACCGTACGGTTCTCCATAAGTATACTGCAGGTATCTGTGTACATTGCTGATCCCCACATTACGGAAAAAGGAACTGTGATCCGGCACATCTTCCGTGAGAAGGCGTATGATCTTTTCACGGGACATCCCCACTCCGTTATCTGTTACGTCAATACAAACCATATCTTTTGGAACTGAGTACAGCTTTATTTTTATGATTCCTGCCCGGCCCTTTGGTTCAATGCCGTGAAAGATGGCGTTTTCCACAATAGGCTGAAGGCTGAAACGGGGAATTTCATTGAGCAGGAGCTCTTCATCTGTAATTTCGTATTCCATTGAAATAGCGCCTCCATAGCGGTATTTTTGAATGGTAAAATAGTCCTCCAAAAGATCAAATTCCTGCCGGATGGATACAAGAATATTGGCGCCTTTGGAAATATTTTTGAATAACCTGGATAAGGCCAGGGTCATTTCGGCGATTCCGTCTGCTTTCTGTATGGTTGCCATCCATTTGATGGAATTCAGGGTGTTATATAAAAAATGCGGATTGATCTGGCTCTGCAGAAGCTGGTATTCATAGTTCCGTTTTTGGTTTTCAGCAGTCAGGCGGTTGTCAATCAGGGTTTTGATATCCAGAGAGAGCTGATTGATATCCCGTCCCATATCCCCAAGCTCATTATCCCAGAGAATAGTGTCGTCCTGAGTAAAATCACCGCCGGCGATCAGGCTGATACGTTTACGCAGGCGGATGACCGGCTGGGTAAAAAGCCGGGACAGCATTCCGGTGAGAAACAGCCCGATGATCAGAACTACAACAAAGATCAGAATGCCGAGAAAGACATATCTGTGAAGCTGCTGAAGGAAGGAACCAGGCGTAATGGTCTGGATCACGGAGCAGGAATGAAAGGACAGAGGCCGGGATATGGCAACGCTCTTTGAGCCGTTGTTTTCAAGGTAAAAAACTTCCGTGTCATTTTGTATCTGATAATGTTCGCTGAAATCCTGAAATTCAAGCGAGGCTTCCAGAGGAATCATGCTGTCTTCTTTTAGCTGGTAATAAACATCTCCGATTTTCAGAAAAAGAGTGCTCTTGTCATCAAGGGTGTAGTTGGCCATTTCATGAATGAACATCTGCTGTGAAATGGAGAGATAGACAAATCCGGCGTTTTTATTGCTGTAGGGATGCTGGACAGGCCGGATGACAGGAATGACCATCGCCGGACGGTGGGCAAAATCCTCTTTTGTGATCTGATAATCATACAGTGTTGGATCGGAAGCTTCCATATAAATATCTATAAATGAGCAAATTTGAAATTTTACCAAAATTACTTAAAATTGCTTAAAAC
>JAUNGB010000033.1 GCA_030524715.1 Eubacteriales bacterium
GCTTTAGTAGCATAGACACATTGTGCAGTTTTTTAAATTTGCTCATTTATAGTTATATAATAATTTAAAATAAGTCATTGACTATATTTTGTCTGCGTTATATTCTATATAAAAGAAGCAGGATTCCAAGAACAGGATGTGATGTAATGAAAATAGAAAAAATAAGTGAAAACCAAATCCGCTGCATTCTTACCAAAGAAGACCTGGAGCATCATCAGATTCGTCTCAGTGAACTGGCTTACGGGACTGAGAAGGCTAAGAAGCTGTTCCGCGACATGATGCAGCAAGCACAGATACAATTCGGCTTTGAAGCGGATAATATTCCGTTAATGGTCGAGGCGATTCCTGTCAGCATGGAGAGTATTATCCTTATCATCACCAAGGTGGAGGATCCGGAAGAGCTGGATACCCGCTTTTCCAAATTTTCTCCATACAGGGACAATGCGCAGAAACAGACCATTGAACTTGACGGTGCCGACAGCATTATCGATATCTTCAACCGTATCTGTGACGCCAAGATGAAAAAGCTTGGTATGGAAACAAATGAAAACGATGCTCCCGATGTCTCTGAGGCGGCTGAACAATCCCTGGAGGATGATGCCGTATCCGAAGAAGACGGCGAGAAGAAGCTTTCCGTTAATCTGATCCGGCAGTTTACCTTCCATACACTGGATGATGTTATCGCTGCTTCTCAGGGACTGAACGGATTCTTTGACGGAATCAATACATTGTATAAAGGAACAGACAACGGGTATTATCAGCTTGTTATCCACCAGTCTGATTGTACCCCTCAGAAATTTAACAAGGTATGCAATATCCTTTCCGAATACGGTTCCAGCAGGCCTTTGACCGCATCCGGCGAGGCGTATCTGCAGGAGCACGGAGAATTAATTACAAAAGACGCACTGCAGCAATTAACGCAGCTTTAACATGACTTATTCAACCAGCAAATCCCCCCACAGCAGAACTGCGGGGGGATTTGTTGATTTATTACAGGATCATTCTCCCAGAAAATCATTAATCTGCTGAACCAGAATATCTGCGTCAAGTCCATGAACCATAGCGGCTTCTTCCAGTGATTCCATCTGTGATGACGGGCATCCCAGACAATGCATGCCTGCTCTCATCAGAATCGGCGCGATATTCGGATCTAACTGAAGCAACTGTCCAATCAGCATTTTCTTTGTAACCTGTGCCATTGATGATTCCTCCTTATCGTTTATTTTCACATTATAATACCAAATTGCCGCAGAATCAACCCGGTTATACATTTTATAGGATCATGTTTATAATTTTGTACTTGTAATCTGGCGAAAGATATATTAGAATGTGTTTAGAACCTGAAGAGGTACTAGAGATTATTAAAGGAGGATATAACTATGGCATATGTAATTACTGACGAATGTGTAAGCTGCGGTACTTGCGAAAGCGAATGCCCATCCGAGGCTATTTCTCAGGGTGAGGAGCATTATGTAATCGATCCGGACGCTTGCGTAGAATGCGGAACCTGTGCAGAAGCCTGTCCAACAGAAGCTATCGTTGAAGGCTAATAAAAATTAAACACAGCAAGGCGGAATGAAAATATCCGCTTTGTCAGAAACACTGAAACAGGCTGGCGGTTTCAAACCGTCAGCCTGTTTTTGTCTTACTGGAAAATTCATTCCCGCACTCTGCGGACAAAATGTATTTGCCACTGAATTCTTCAAGACTCGCCTGCGAGTCTTGGTGCGGGATTCGTCTTACGTCTTCCATCTGATATATGTAGTCTAAATTTTGTGCTTTCTCCTGGATCTTTTATCGTTAGAGGCTGCGGCGGCCTCGCGCCTTGCCAACTGCTGTCTTCGAATGGCCATATCCAGGGAACGGCAGCGTTCCTCATCTTCATTTTTTGACTGCAGCTCCTGTGCGATCAAGCGCTCCAGTATCTGCTGAAATTCCAGAATTTTCTCGTTTGCCGGTTCCTCATCCGGCGCCTGACAGGTATCCTTTATTACTTCCTGCCCGGCCCGGTCTGTTTTTGCCGTCTTTTCTGCCTCGCCCTGCCCGCAGCCGTCTCCGTCCAAAAGCTTTACATGGCTTTCTGTTGTTCCGGGTACTGTACGTGCGATCTGCGGAATCAGATCCTTGATCGCCCGAAGCTGCAGGCCACGGTTCTTCAGTTCTTTAATATTCATAAACAATTGAATATCATATCCGGTGTAGTATCGATGGCCCATCTCATTTCTCTGAATGCGCAGCTCCAGCTCGTCCTCCCAGTAGCGGAGAACATAGGATTTCACTCCTGTCATTTCTGCAGCCTGCCTGACGGTATACCGCTTTTCCATGCTACCCCTCCTTATGAAATTCTGTTGTTACTGGCAATTATACATTGTCAGCCCACAGCCTTGCAACAAGTGCAAGGCTTGGGTGTGAACAGTAACATTCTTTTCTTATTATATCAGAGTGGGAAAAGTTTGCAACGAAAAACGCTCGACAGATTTTTCAATACTTCGCTCTATGCAAGCATATCACTCATCCTCTTCTTCTGCTTTTTGCCATGCTCACCTCGCAGCACAGCTGATCGGTGTCGGGCTTCGCCCTATACAAGTAAGAAGGAGAAAGCCCTTTGATATGCAAGCATATCACGGGATTTCTCCTTCTTACTTGTGCATGGCTCTACTTTTTCATGTTTACGAACTGCGTGTATCTCGGAAGCCATACAAGCTCTACGGTTCCAATGGGGCCGTTTCGCTGTTTGGCTATGATTATCTCTGCAATATCCTTTTTCTCCGTGTCTTTATGATAGTAATCGTCCCGGTAAATAAACATCACCACATCCGCATCCTGCTCAATAGCCCCTGACTCGCGGAGATCCGAAAGCATAGGGCGATGATCCGGACGCTGCTCCACCGCACGGCTTAGCTGGGACAGGGCAATGACAGGAACCTCCAGTTCACGGGCAAGCGCCTTCAGGGAACGGGAAATATCAGAAATCTCCTGCTGACGGGAATCGCTTTTACCGCTTCCGCTCATCAACTGCAAATAGTCGATCATAACAATGCCAAGATTGTGCTCCAGCTTATATTTTCTGCATTTGGAGCGCATCTCCGCAATGGAAATGCCCGGCGTATCGTCAATGATCAGATTGGAACGTCCGATGATATCCGCCCCTTCCACCAGCTTCGTCCAGTCCTCATCCTTTAAATTACCGGTACGGAGATTCTGGGAATCAACATGGGATTCCATGGCAAGCAGACGGTTGACCAACTGCTCCTTGGACATTTCCAGACTGAAAATAGCAACCGTTACATCCTTACGGAACGCCATATATTGAGCAATATTCAGGACAAAAGCGGTTTTTCCCATAGACGGACGGGCAGCGATCAGAACAAGATCTGACGGATGCATACCGGACGTCTTATAATCCAGATCCACAAAGCCTGTGGGAATTCCCGTCACGCTTCCCTTCAGCTTGGAAGCCTTCTCAATATTGTTGATAGCGTTTAAGACCACCTGCTGAATAGGAACATAGTCCCCGCCGATATTTCTCTGAAGGATATTAAAAAGCTTTTTCTCTGCTTCCTCCAGAATCGTTTCCGTATTGTCCTTTCCCAGATAGCAGGCATCCGCCACTTCCTCATTGGCTTTGATCAGGCGGCGGAGAAGTGCCTTTTCGCTGACGATATTGGCATAATACTTCACGTTGGCAGAGGTGGGAACCGCATCCATCAGCTCGCGGACATATTCCATACTGCTGATATCAGGAGGAAGATTCTTTTCCTTCAGCCGGTTCTGGAGCGTGATCAGGTCTACCGGCTTCCCTTCATTGCATAATTCCACCATAGCGTCAAATATAATACCATACTGGCTCTGGTAGAAATCATCACTGGTAAGGATTTCAGACGCGATCAGGATCGCGTCCCTGTCCAGAATCATTGCGCCGATAACAGACTGTTCCGCCTCAATACTGTGGGGAAGGATTCTTTTGATCAGTGCTTCTTCCATTATGCTTCTTTAATCCATACCTTCAGGCTTCCGGTTACCTTTGGATGCAGACGCACCGGAACCTGGGTAACGCCCAGTGTTTTGATCGGGCTTGGGAGCTGAAGCTTCTTTTTGTCGATATCAAGATTTAACTGGGATTTGGCCGCCTCGGAAATTTCCTTGGTAGAAACGGAACCAAAGGTCCTTCCGCCCTCTCCCACCTTCAGGGTCAGGATAATTTCTTTTGTTTCCAGTTCTTTGGCAAAAGCCCGGGCTGCTTCCAGATTTTCCTGGGCAACCTTTTCAGCATTGGCCTTCTGCAGCTTCAGGTCGTTTAAGTTTTTCGGCGTTGCCTCAAGACCCAGCTTCTTCGGCAGGATCATATTGCGAGCATAGCCGTCGCTGACATTTACGATTTCACCCTTTTTACCAAGGGATTTTACATCCTCTAATAAAATTACCTTCATTTGACAATATCTCCTTCTTTATATAATTCGTCAATAATTTCCTTGAGCATTCCTTCCGTCTCTTCTATAGAGGCTTTTACCTGCGCTCCCGCAATGTTGATATGGCCTCCGCCGCCCATCTTTTCCATCATCACCTGTACATTGACCTCATCGATGGCGCGGGCGCTGATATAAACCTCGTGATTATAGGTGGTAAGAACAAAGGAAGCCTTCACTCCCGCAATATTCAGGAGTTCATTGGCAGCCTGGGCGCCTACGACAGTCGGGCTCTCCAGACCTTCACTGGGGCATTTGGCAATGGCAAAATAATCCCGATAGATTTCCGCCGTACGCACAGCCTCTGCCCTGGCTTTATAGGAATCAATATTATCCCGGAGCATCTTACGTACTCTTGTCATATCCGCACCGTTACGGCGCAGGAAAGCCGCCGCCTCAAAGGTTCTGACGCCTGCGCGGGTAATAAAGTTATTGGTATCGATCATAATACCGGCATAAATACAGTCTGCCTCAATATTGCGGAGACGCAGATCATCTGAGAAATACTGCAGAATTTCCGCAACCATCTCACAGGTAGAAGACGCATACGGCTCCACATAGGAAAGCACCGCATTCTGGATCACTTCATTGCCGCGCCTGTGGTGATCGAGCACTACAATAGTCTTGGTCATATAAAGAAGCTCCTGGCATTCCGTATAACTGGGTTTGTTGGTATCCACCACAACCACAACCGTATTATTATCCACCAAATCCTTCGCCTGATTACGATCCACAAACATAGACGGTTCATAGTCAGGATTATCCATATATCCTGCCATAAGCGGACGGATGGAGGTAGAGGGATCATTGACAACAATGTGCACAGGCTTGCCAAGGGTCTTACCTGCACGGTAAATACCGATTGCCGCGCCGAGGGCGTCCACATCCGTGATCTTATGTCCCATAACAACCACGCGGTCCTTGGAACTCATAAACTCTTTCAGGGCCTGGGCTTTCACACGGGCCTTGACACGGGTGGCCTTTTCCACTTGCTGGGACTTACCGCCTATATAAGTGATATTGTTGCCGTTTTTAATGACTACCTGATCGCCGCCGCGCCCAAGCGCCATTTCTATGGCTATTCTGGAATACTCATAGTTCTGCAGATAAGTAGATGCATTCAGACCGATACCGATGCTCAGAGTCACTGCCATTTCATTGCCGATATTGACAGTCTTCACTTCATCCAAAATATGGAAGCGCTGCTCTTTCAGGATCTCCAGACTGCTTTGGCGCATGATCAGGAAATATTTATCTTTTTCCAGCTTCTTCACAAGACCGTCGAAATTTGAAAAATATTTGGTGATCTTACGGTCGATCAGCGCGATAAGCAGAGAGCGGCGCACATCCTCCACACTCTCCAGGGCTTCCTCATAATTATCCAGATAGGCCAAAGCCAGTACAAGCTTATTGTCCTCATTCTTCTGGATATAATCACGCAGTTCTGTCTCATCATAAAGATAAAGAGTGATCAGGCTGCTGTTTTCTCCGGAGCTTTCCAGAATATCCGTATTGGAGATTACCTTATTCAGGCATACCCTCTGCATAGAAGCCCGATAAATTCGATCCCCAAACCGGGTACTGATCTCAGAAATTTCCAGTTCCTCCGGAACCGGCAGCTTGTCCGCCGTAATATCCGGAAATATTGTGCTTACATGTTTCTTGTAAAACTGATCCTTGCCCGTAAGCTGGGAAAAAACTTTATTGGACCAGATCATTTTGCCATCCGTATTCATGATGGCATAAGGCAGTGCCAGTTCTTCGAGAATCTGTCTTTCAAGAATATCATATTGATTGGCAAAGGCGATCAGGTCATTGAGCACCAACGGTTTATGATACAGATATAATCCTGTAGAAATCGCAATGTAGATCAACGCTCCGACCGTCACCAGTAATCCGGCTTTAATATTTACCAGATATACCAGAATATTCATGCCGACCAGCAGAAACGACAGATACAGCGGCCATTGCATAAACAGCCGCATTTTCCCTTTCAATTTCAGCTTATCCTTCATAATCTTTTCCGTTCTTTACAATAAATTAACATGAATCCGTCTCCTATTATAACAGATTCCCGGAGCTTTTACCATATAAAACACAAAAAAACGTTGCCGCACATCCCATCTCTGAGCTATTACTGCTTATATCGCAGGTATAACGCAAAAAACCGCCGTCCTTATGGACGGCGGTCTGGGAATACGCTAAATTAATCCTGAACGTATGGCATCAGGGACATATGACGTGCTCTCTTGATGGCAACTGTCAGAGCTCTCTGATGTTTTGCGCAGTTTCCAGTAATTCTTCTCGGAAGGATCTTTCCTCTTTCGGAAACATACTTTCTTAATTTTGCTACATCCTTGTAATCGATTTCGTTATTTTCTTTGCCGCAGAATACGCAAACTTTTTTTCTTCTGCGTCCGCCTCTTCTTTTCATTGGAGAGTCCGGTCTTTCGCCTCTATTGTAAGCCATGATGGTTTCCTCCTATTTTATTTGTAATCATTCAGTTTTTGTTGAAGCGCAATCCGCGTTATCTCATCTGGCCAAGCCAGTCCCCATTTCGCGTATTGCTTTAGTTAAACGGCAGCTCTTCGTCGATTCCATCCGGAATATTCATAAATCCGTCTGCTCCTGCCGCACTGGGCTCCGGCATAGACGGTGCGGCGCTCTGCTGTGGACGGGATGCCGCATAGCTGTCGCTGGCAGCCTTGCTCTCAGCAAATTCCTGTTCCTCAACCACTACCTCCGTAGTATATACCTTCTGTCCTTCACGGTTCGTATAGCTTCCTGTCTGGATACGTCCGGTGATGGCGATCTTCAGGCCCTGGCGGAAATACTTCTCTGCAAATTCCGCACTGCGGCCAAATGCCACGCAGCTGATAAAGTCAGCGGTTGCTTCGCCGTCGCGACGAAATCTTCTGTCCACTGCCAAAGTGTATCTGGCGATTGCCAATGCATTTTCTCCTGCGGAATATCTCACCTCAGGATCTCTTGTTAAGCGTCCCATTAAAATTACTTTGTTCATTTTTCTACCTCTTTTTCTGTCTGGGTGAACG
This sequence comes from Eubacteriales bacterium, assembly GCA_030524715.1. Taxonomy (GTDB): domain Bacteria; phylum Bacillota; class Clostridia; order Lachnospirales; family Lachnospiraceae; genus Blautia_A. Next base: position 7,521 of record JAUNGB010000033.1, read on the forward strand.
GGTTCTTAATGGTGCTTTCTAAAATCCATTATAAAATATCTCTTGAGCGTCTGTTTTATTTAAAGAGAGAGAGCAAAATAGAAAAACTGTCCGGAGATATCTTATATGCTAAGCCATGTAAAAGATTATGCGTCTTTACGAACGACTAAATATCTTAATACATTGTCCATGATGCGTACATGTCTTTCTACTTCTGCCGGACACGCTGCGTCTGCTTCAAACTGAATAAAATAGTAGAAGCCTTCATGCATTTTCTGAATTTCGTAAGCTAACTTCTTCTTACCCCATTCTTCTACTTCTGTGATGTTTCCATTGTAGCGGGTGATGTAGCCTTTAGCCTTTTCTACAGTGGCTTCGCGTACTTCATCTTCAACTTTGGGACTCACAACTAATGCTAACTCGTACTTGTTCATGCTTGTCTACCTCCTTATGGTCTATATGGCCCTCTGCTTCTGCAAAGAGCAAGGATATGAAAAATATATCACGGTTTTTGATTGTAACATAGATTCCGCGGCTTGTAAAGTGGATTTTGACAGTTTTTTTTAAAAACGAGCCAAAAAAGCATCCCTCCCGCTTAATGCTCCGGGCATTTAAAACGGGAGGGAATGCTTATCTTCAATGAAGCGGATCTTCGCGTTCCGCTTTGCTATCTGATTATAAATATTATAAATGCAGGCCTTATAAATATTATAAATGCAGGCCGCTGCGCGGCTTATCGTTCAAAAAGGATTTTTATTCGTGCCGCAAGAGCCTGCAGGGTTTGCGCGCGGCTCCCGAATACCCGGAGTGCCAAATCCCCGGAGGCAAGGCGGGTGACGCCGCCTTCACAGTCCGGAAAACTATCCAGAATCGTCCAGATTTCATCCTCGTTGCCATTACAGGCTGTCAGGAAAATATTCGCCATATGAGTATAGCCTTCATACATACCGATCCCTTCCATGGGCATAAGGGCGGGCTCATAGCGTGTGTTGTCCCGGTAGATGAGCCTGGAGCCCCGGTAGACGCGAATCTTTGAAGAAAAGCGGCGATAAGCAAAACGTTCATTATAAGCGCATCTTCCGCAGGTAAGGATATCAAGAAGGAACAGATGGGAGGTTTCGTCGGCAAGACGGATTTCCATATCGCTGTCAAAGGCTGAATCCGCAAAGGGAATGACCGGCTGCGGATAATACGAAAGGACGGCATTTTCTTCTACCTGGATACGGATCTTCCGGCTGGCGCATCCTCCGTCCATTTTATGGATTTTATCAAAGGACTGGGACAGGATCTCCAGATTTGAATTTTTTCCTATATAATAAGTAAACTCCTGACAATCTCCCTTCATGATACCTGCTGAAGCGCACAGCGGCATTACCTGTATGCCGCCGTTTTCTTTTTCAAAGGGCGCCATGATCTTATAGGGTGCTGTAAAAGCAACGTCCTCAAGAATCGTCCGCCCTTCCCGAAAGCCGGATCGTATCAGAACAGACGAGGTTTTTCCGAATTGATTTACTCCCGTATTTTCCATAAATATTTTCCCACTCCCTGCAAATCCAGTCCATTTTTTATTTCAAATTCATTTTATGATTAGAACGTCAAAAGTCTTTCTTTCCAGATTCTGCTACAATATATTGCTATCATTTGCGAAGTCAATATAATAATTTCGATTATTGAATTACTCTTTTGACGCCTAAATCATTTTATTTTTTATAAGTCTTCAAGCAGCACATTCTTCTGAATCCACTGTACTACGTCGTCCACATGCTCGTCGCCGCGTATATTTGTGAAAATAAACGGCCTCTGGCCGCGCATTTTTTTAGAATCCCGATCCATAACCTCAAGGCTTGCCCCTACATAAGGAGCCAGATCGATTTTATTGATCACAAGAAGATCAGAGCGGGTAATTCCGGGGCCGCCTTTTCTGGGAATCTTATCTCCCTCGGCCACATCGATAACGAAAATCGTAGCGTCCACAAGCTCAGGGCTGAACGTGGCGGAAAGATTGTCCCCGCCGCTCTCAATAAATAAAATCTCAATATCAGGAAAGCGCTCAAGCATTTCATCCACTGCCTCCAGATTCATAGACGCATCCTCCCGGATGGCGGTATGGGGACAGCCTCCCGTCTCTACGCCTGTGATCCGCTCCATGGGAAGAACGCTGTTCTTTGCAAGGAACTCTGCATCCTCCTTTGTATAAATATCATTTGTAATAACGCCGATACTATATTTCCCGGCCATTTTTCTGACCAGGCTCTCGATTAAAGCGGTTTTGCCGGAACCTACCGGTCCGGCCACGCCGATTTTTACAAATCCCATGATAAGATAATCCTCCTAAGACATATAAATTCTTGAATACAGCCTTTCGTGCTGTATCCCCCTGATGTCGAAGCCAGGGGCTGACAAGCCCAGTTCCTCTTCATCCCAATCCGCTGCTTCTTCTAAAATTTCTTTAAAATATCCATAACAGTTTTTCAGAAGCATTTGGCCTGCGCTCTGACTGAGAGGAATCGTCTTCACACAATTTGTTACCATTGCCGACGTCTGCGCATACAGATAATGCGCCAGCACAGCTTCCTCTTCGATCCTCAAAGCGGCGCAGAACACTCCATAAACGCAGCAATGGCTGATGGGCATGCCTTTCCGCTCCCTCAGATACTTCTCAAAAATATTGTTTTCGCAAAGATCCGTTTCCATTTTTTCTATTGTCTTTACAAAGCGCGAGCCCATTTTCCGGGAAGCCTCCCTCTGCTCTGCAGGAATCCTTGACGCCTCCAAAAGCTCTTCCAGAGCCATAAGCCCATCCAGGTCTTCCTTCAGCGCCCTTTCATAGGCAAGCCTTACCGCCAGCAGATCCATCCTTGCCAGACCCCATTTGAGTTTATTGGCAATATATTCCCCGGCGCTTTCCACATCATGGACGATTCCCTTCTGAATATATGTCTCCAGCCCCTGTGAATGTGAATATCCGCCAATCGGGAACAGCGCGTCATTCACCTGCAAAAGATAAAACAGCTTGTCCGACATATTTCCTCCCACCTTAATGATAATCATTACTTGATGATGATAATAACTTAGTGATAACAGCAGCTTAGTATTAATGATTGCTCCGTATTAATGATCGTTCAGTGATGATGATTATGAATGGAAGCTGAAATCCTTTTGTCAAAGTCCAGCTTTGCCGTCTTTTTTTCTACAGTCACTCCATGGAGTTTCTGCAGCATTGCCAGCATAGGCTCATTAAAAACAGTAATAAAGGAGTCTCCGTCTCCCCAGAACAGAGGCGCATGGCGGTTTCCGATCTCATAGCAGACCTTTGCCGCCATCCTTTCATGGCCTTCCTTCAGTGTAATTTCAAGGATCTCACAGGGCGGCGTGGAAACCGCGATAACCGTATCCTGGTCCAAATAGATCACATCATCCTGAACCAGTCCCCGGGACAGTACGGAATCATCCATCCGGATGCCGACCTCCCGTCCCTTATCCGTCATCTTTCTGTGTATCTTTTTAAAAGCCTCATGCCATTCGATTTCTACATATTCCACACTTTTTCCGGTACAGTCCAGTTCCTTCAGGCTGCCTAATATCCGTTCACAAACCATCCTATTGTTTCCTCCGTTCCATTCAATGATCACCAAATCTGAAGAAGCATCATCACTCCGGGGATCCAGGCAGTCACAACGCCCTCAAATACCTGAAGCGCCGGAACAAATTTTCCAAGCTTCTTTCCCATAATGTCCTCTACAAAAGAAGTTCCCCACAGGATTGCCCACAAGTACCAGATAGCAGCCCACCGTATGTCCGGCGTAATTCCCAGCGCTTCACTTCCTGTAAATCCTTCTATTGTCCCAAAAATAACCGCATTCACTGCAACAAAGGTGGAAAACCATGCGAACGGAATCGGACTGAGCTTCAAAAACTTTGAAAAAGCAACGAACAAATATGTAAAACAGAACAAGAGCCCCGTTCCTGCCGCATAATAATTTCCCTGTACCAGATTTACAAAATTAATAAACAAAGATAAGCCGCCCGTAAAAATATTCATGATTGCCGTTGATTTTCCATCGACTTTATATAAAGCGCACATCCCGTTATTTATTAAAACGATTCCTACAAACAAAAGACAAACTCCCAGCATAATCTCTCTTCCTTTCCATTCCCGGGGATGAATCCCGCCAATAATCCAAATTTGTTACTCACCGCCTATAGAGGTATGAGTCATCCCCGTCTGACATAAAGGGTATGCAGAGGATCCGCCGCAGCGGATCCTTTGCGTTCCCTTGATTCCGGGTTCCCTTAAAACAAGCTGTACATCTGTGTCAACGGCAATTTTTCCGCCGGTCTGGACGTGATCGCCTCTCCGTCCACCGTAACCTCATAGGTCTCCGGATCAACGGTCAATACCGGCGTCCGGTCATTATAAACCATATCCTTCTTGCTGATATTTCTGCACCCGCAGACCGGAACCACCGTCTTCTCCAGGCCATATTCTTCTTTTATGCCGGATTCCAGAGCAGCCTTTGAAACAAAGGTCAGGCATGCCTCATATTTTGCTTTTCCGTGAGCCGCAAACATGGGCTGATAAAAGATCGGCTGCGTCGTCGGAATCGATGCATTTGCATCTCCCATTTTAGAAGCCAGGATCATTCCGCCTTTAATGATCATATCCGGTTTTGCGCCAAAAAACGCCGGATTCCAGAGTACTAAATCCGCAAATTTTCCCACTTCCACAGAGCCTATATATTTGGAAATCCCATGAGTCACTGCCGGATTTATTGTGTACTTTGCAATATACCGTTTTACACGGAAATTGTCATTGCCATGACCTTCATCCTCCGGAAGCGCCCCGCGCTCATCCTTCATTTTGCTTGCTGTCTGCCAGGTACGGGTGATAACCTCCCCTACACGGCCCATTGCCTGGGAATCGGAGCTCATCATACTGAAGATTCCCATATCATGAAGAACATCCTCCGCCGCAATGGTTTCAGGACGGATTCTGGAATCTGCAAACGCCACATCCTCCGGGATCTTTTTGTCAAGATGATGGCAGACCATCAGCATATCCAGATGCTCGTCCAGAGTATTCACTGTATACGGCATAGTAGGATTTGTAGACGACGGAAGCACATTCGGCGCTGCCGCTGCCCGGATGATATCAGGCGCATGGCCGCCGCCCGCGCCCTCTGTATGGTAGGTGTGGATTGTTCTTCCGCCGATTGCCGCCAGAGTGTCCTCCACACATCCTCCTTCGTTCAACGTGTCTGTATGGATAGCCACCTGTACGTCATATTCATCCGCTACATTCAGGCAGTGATCGATAACAGCCGGGGTCGCGCCCCAGTCCTCATGGATCTTCAGCCCCATTGCCCCTGCCTTCACCTGCTCGATCAGGGGCTGCTCATCCGAACAATTTCCCTTTCCAAGAAATCCCAGGTTCATGGGATACTCTTCTGCCGCTTTCAGCATCATTTTCAGGTTCCACGGTCCCGGTGTACAGGTGGTTGCATTGGTGCCGTCCGCCGGGCCGGTGCCGCCGCCGATCATAGTAGTCACACCGCTGTACAGCGCACAGTCGATCTGTTGGGGGCTGATAAAATGAATATGCGTATCAATCCCTCCCGCCGTCACGATCAGCCCTTCCCCTGCAAGAGCCTCTGTGGAAGCGCCCACAGTCATGCCAGGCGTTACGCCGTCCATAATATCAGGGTTTCCCGCTTTGCCGATTCCGCAGATTTTTCCATCTTTAATACCAATATCTGCTTTGATGATCCCTGTATAGTCCACGATCAAAGCATTGGTAATAACCAAGTCCAGATCCCCGTCCCTGCTTAAGGTTTTTACGGACTGTCCCATACCGTCACGGATGGTTTTTCCGCCTCCGAACTTCACTTCATCGCCGTAGGTTGTATAATCCTTTTCTACCTCAATCACCAGGCTGGTATCTGCCAGACGTACCTTATCCCCGATGGTCGGCCCGTACATTGCAGCATATTTGCTGCCGGAAATCTTTACGCTCATACCTGTACCTCCTTACAGAAATCCTTTTAATTTTGCAGTGTTCACAGAAGCTTTCTTTGTATCGTCAGTTACCTGCGCACAGGTAAGATCGTTTAATCCGAATACCCGTTTTCTGCCGCCCATTTCGGTAAGCTGCACTTCCTTTTCCTCTCCCGGCTCAAAACGCACGGATGTACCGGAAGGGATATCCAGATGGTATCCATATGCGGCTTCTCTGTCAAAAGACAAGCATTTATTCACTTCAAAAAAATGGTAATGGGAGCCCACCTGAACCGGACGGTCACCCTTGTTTGCCACCAGAATTTTCACTGTTTTTTTGCCTTCGTTTAATATGATTTCCCGTTCCATGGGAATGATCTCTCCAATTTTCATAAATAACTTCCTCCTGATTTACTGAATAGGATTATGTACGGTTACCAGCTTTGTCCCATCCGGAAAAGTAGCTTCCACCTGAACCTCGCCGATCATATCGGCAACTCCCTCCATCACATCCTCTTTGGTCAGGATTTTCGTTCCAAGCTGCATAAGCTCCACAACGGTTTTCCCATCTCTTGCAAGCTCCAGAAGCTCAGAACTGATATAGGCAAGCGCCTCAACATAATTCAGCTTCAGTCCTCTTTCTTTTCTTTCTTTTGCCAGATTCCCGGCCATGTGAAGCATTAATTTCTCCTGTTCCTTCGGATTCAGCCTCATAATATTCCTCCTCTCACATACCAGTACATCGCTGCAGTAATCCTGAAATAATAAGTGCAGTGATATACTAACCTTTCATAGTGCTGACCTTTCATATACAAAAAAAGCAGACAACAGAATCCTTAGACTCCATTGTCTGCATTCGCCTCCCCGCAGGGAATATTTTACATGGGTTGAATTATAAATGAACTTCTCTTTTACGTCAAGTGATTTCATAAAATCAATGCAATTTCAGTTATAATTACGAATTTTCATGTAATTTTTGCAAATTTTTCGTGTTTTTCTCCACCATCCTGCGCGGTACCATGATCTGTCTGCCACACCCCATACATTTCAGCCGAAAATCCGCGCCGACCCGCAGGATTTCCCACTCCCGGCTGCCGCAGGGATGCCCTTTTTTTAATGTTACGATATCCCCGATTTCATAAAGAAGCCCCATTGATCATACTCCCCTGACTTTTATTTGTGAAAATACCTGTCCGATCGGTTCTTGGATCAGCAGATTTGCATACCTGTCCCTTGGCGTCGGCGACTTATTGATCACTACCAGATATTCTCCGCGGAAATAGTCGATCAGGCTTGCCGCCGGATAAACCGCCAGAGATGTCCCTCCGATTATCAGTACCTGGGCATTGGCAATTGCACGGACAGATTCATTGATTGTATCATTATCCAGCCCTTCTTCATAAAGGACCACGTCTGGTTTTATGATACCGCCACACTCACAGCGAGGCACTCCAACCGAGCCCTTGATATGGGAAAATCCATAAAATTTCCCGCACTTCATGCAGTAATTCCGATACACGCTTCCATGCAGCTCCAGCACCTTTTTGCTTCCTGCCATCTGATGAAGATTATCGGTATTCTGGGTGATCACCGCCTTTAACTTACCTGCTCTTTCAAGCTCCGCAAGCTTTAAATGAGCCCCATTGGGCTTTGCCGTGTCGCACAGCATCTTATCCCTGTAAAACTTGTAAAATTCCTCCGGACGGCGCATAAAAAATGTGTGGCTTAAAATCGTTTCCGGTGGAAAATCATACTTCTGATGATACAGTCCGTCCTGGGAACGGAAGTCTGGAATTCCGCTCTCCGTGGATACGCCCGCCCCTCCGAAAAACACAATATTGTCATGGGTATCAATAATCTCCTGCAGCTTTTCAATTTCCTTCTCCATTCTAAAACCTCCCTTATTTGTATTCTTTTATACGTTTCTCCCTGAACCTCTTCGCGGAGCATATATCAGATGGGGGATTGAATCCCGCCACTGATACAAATTTGTCACTCACCGCCTATAGAGGCGGGAGTCATCCCACATCTGATGTAAAAGTCATTCCACATCCAGGGCGTCCACCATTTTTCCCTGTACCACAAAGCGAGTTGCTTCATTCCCCGTACAGGTGGATAATGTGACCACCTTGTCTCTCATGTTCAGGTCCTCCGCGCTGATATCCGTCTGTATCTCGGAATAGCCCTTCACCTTCTTCAGATATTCTTCAAATTCCACTCCCGGTCCCTTAAACAAGGTATAAGTATCGCTGCTTACTGATGTGGTATACGCCGAAATGATCTCATACCGGTAATTCTTCTCCGGCGTCAGGATCCAGAAGTATTTACTCTTCTTATAGGCGCTTTCATCCTTCGTAAACTCCTTCAGCGTACCGAACATGGAGCCGTTCTTCATGTTGTGGCCGTACACCAGGGTATTGCAGTCGCTGAAATCCCCCTTATTTTCATAGTCCACAAAAATAGTTCCCGCAATGTTGTAATTCTTTTCATAGGTGGTATGCAGGTAGGTGGAATTATCAGTTCCCTGTACCACCGGATAGCTCACGCCCTCCAGCGCTTCAATATAGATCCATCCCACTACATCCTCATTTGTATTCTTTAAGGCGTCAAAATCCACCTTCAAAGGCGCTGAGAGCTTATTCTCCGGCCCTGCCGGCTCCTGCTCTTCTTTATCAGGCTCCCTGTCGATCACTGCCATCTGCTCAATATGATTATATTCGTCCGTTCCCTTCTTATACTCCGTATAAATATGATATAAATTATACGCCGCATAGCAGAAAACTCCGATAGCCAGAATCAGGACAAGGGTCAGGATAATATCTCCGCCTTTACTTTTCTTTTTATTTTTTTTCTGATCTGTCATGTTCACACTCCTTTTCTCCATTATAATGACCCCCGCAAATTCTTGCAACCACTTTTCCCAAATTGTTGACTCAACCCTTGCAGTCAGAGTGTAAACAGTAACCCCAAATTCCCCTGCTTTGATGATTTAATTTATGCGAAATACAAAAACAGCCCGGATAATTCCGGGCTGACAATTATACATTATTTGCCCATAGCCTTGCAGCCAGTGCAAGGCTTGGGAATGAACAGTATCTATATTTTTAATCGTTATATTCCAGATACGCACCCTTCATAGGGCTCACTGCATGTTCGCTGAACAGGCGCAGCACGCCTTTTTTGTATTTCCTCTCTCTCGGCTTCCAGTTTCTGCGGCGTTCCTTCAGGATTTCGTCGATCTCCTCCGGAGTCTTTCTTTCTCCATGGATACCGATAATATTCAGCTTGCGCTCCCAGACGTCGATTTCGATCAGATCGCCTTCCTCTACCAGCGCGATGGGGCCTCCGTCCACAGCCTCCGGACTGCAGTGTCCGATCACCGGCCCCGTGGAAGCGCCGGAAAAACGTCCGTCTGTGATCAGGGCAATACTACGCCCCAGCTCTTTATCGCTGCTGATCGCTTCGGAGGTATAGAACATCTCCGGCATTCCGCTGCCCTTAGGGCCTTCATAGCGGATAAATACCGCATCCCCCTTCTGCACCTTATGCTTAAGAACCGCATCCAGACATTCTTCCTCACTGTCAAAGGGCCTTGCGTTCAAAACAGCCTTGAACATCTCCTTGGGGCAGGCTGTATGTTTGATGACCGCGCCTTCCGGAGCCAGATTCCCCCGAAGAACCGCAATGCTTCCGTCTGTACCGATAGCTTTATCATATGGTCTGATGATATCCTCTCTTGTCAGAGCTACCCCGTATCTTGCGTTAAACTCTCCAAGCCACTTTTCACATCTCTCGTAAAAACCGTTTTTCTTCAGCTCTTCCAGATTTTCGCCCAGAGTCTTTCCTGTTACGGTCATCACATCCAGGTGCAGATGCTCTTTGATCTCTTCCATGATCGCCGGAACACCGCCCGCATAATAGAAGCACTCTGCCGGCCAGCGTCCTGCCGGACGTACATCCAGAAGATAACGGGCGTTTCTGTGAAGCCTGTCAAAGGTATCCCCGGTGATCTCAATCCCAAACTCATGGGCGATCGCCGGGATATGCAGCAGGCAGTTGGTACTGCCGGAAACAGCCGCATGCACCAGAATCGCGTTTTCAAAGCTTTCTTCGGTAATGATATCTCTCGGCTTCATGTTCGGCATGGAAGCCAGCTTCACAGCCTGCTCCCCGGCCTCTCTTGCAAAAGCCAGCAGGTCAGGGCTTGTGGCGGGCATCAGAGCGCTTCCCGGAAGAGCCAGTCCCAGCGCCTCCGCCATAATCTGCATGGTGGACGCCGTTCCGATAAAGGAACATGCGCCGCAGCTTGGGCAGGCATTGTACTTTGCCCAGTTCAGCTTATTCTCATCGATTTCCCCTCTCTGGTATTTGGCGCTGTACATGCCAAGCTGCTCCAGAGTCAGCATTTCCGGCCCGGCATTCATAGTACCGCCCGGTACCACGATCGCAGGGATATTCACACGCGCCAGGCCCATCAGGTTGCCCGGCAGTCCCTTATCGCAGCTTGCCAGATAAACCCCTGCGTCAAAAGGCGTGGCATTTGCCTGGATCTCGATCATATTCGCGATCATTTCACGGCTAACAAGACTGAAGTTGATTCCGTCGGTTCCCTGGCTTTCCCCGTCGCAGATATCCGTACAATAATATCTTGCCCCAAAGCCTCCGGCCTTGGAAATCCCCTTGCGGACCTCTTCTACCAGAATATCCAGATGTCCGCTTCCCGGATGGCTGTCCCCAAAGGTGCTTTCTATAAAGATCTGCGGCTTTGATAAATCCTCCGGTTTCCAGCCTGTCCCGATACGAAGGGGATCCATCTCCGGCGCCAGTTCTCTCATTTCCTGACTTACTAATTTCATATTTCCTGCTCCTTTCATTACTCCTTTTATTCCTATTCCATCAGTTTCTTCACTTCTTCTATTGCGTCTTTTATCCTTCCGTTTAGTGCCTTGCGCACTTGAAGCGAGGAATGCTTATCTGCATTCAAAGCTATGCAAAGAAAGACAAAATCAATGCTACGATAAATCCGGTTCCTCCTACAAGAGTCTCCATAATCGTCCATGTTTTTAAAGTTGTCTTTTCGTCCATCCCCACAAGTGATTTTACCAGCCAGAAGCCGGAATCGTTAAAGTGTGAGCAGACGGTTGCCCCGCCTGCGATCGCTGCGGTTACGCAGGCCAGATAGAGCGGAGACAGACTGGCGATCTCCGGCATCGCCGCAATAATTCCTGCCGCCATTGTCATTGCCACTGTAGAAGATCCCACGCAGATTCTGACTAACGCCGCTACGATAAACGCGATCACTACGATCGGAAGATTTGCGGAAGAAACCGCATTACCGATCACATCGCCAAGTCCGGAATACTGAAGCATGTAGCGGAGGACGCCGCCGCAGGCAGTTACCAGGAGAATCAGGCCTGTGGGTTCCAGAGACTTAGTCATGATCTTTTCCAGTTCTTCTGTATTATAGCCGTGTTTGATACCCAAAACAAGCATTGCCACAACAGTTGCGATCAAAAGAGCTACAAACGGCTCTCCAAGAAAACCAAGAATCGACTTTGCCGGGCTTAATGCGGGAATCACACCGGCAAGAGAATCCAAAATGATAAGTACCAGGGGAATCAGGATGATACCCACAATAGTCCAGAAATTCGGAAGCTTTGACTCGTCAATATCCGCCTGATTTGCCACATGATCCGGTACCGGAATGTAATACTTCCTGCCGCAGATCGAACCCCACACAGGACCTGCCACGATCATGGCTACCACGCCGCAGGCAATTCCCACCAGAATCACCCATCCAAGCTCCACATTCAGCATGGTACTTACAAGCACCGGCCCCGGCGTGGGAGGTATAAATGCATGTCCCACTGCCAGTCCTGCCAAAAGCGGAATTGCGTAAAACAGGGAGGAACGCTTTGTCCTCTTTGCCAGAGAGAAAGCAAGGGGAATGAGAATGATCAGCCCCGCGTCAAAAAATACCGGCATTGCGATAACCAGGCCTGTAATTCCCAAAGCCCAGGCCGCTTTTTTATCTCCGAACCATTTTACCATTGTAACCGCCAATGTCTGCGCGCCGCCGGAAACCTCAAGGATCGCTCCGAACATAGAACCTAAGCCTACCAGCAATGCAATACCCTTTAAAGTGTTTCCTATACCGTCGTTAACTGCCAGAACAATGTCCTCAAAGGGCATTCCGGCAAGAAGACCGATGGTGATCGCACCGATCAGGATTGAGATCATTGCCTGAACTTTGAATTTAATGATCAAAATCAATAATAACACAAGACCCACCAATGCAGCTACCACCAATCTGGTAGGGTCCAAAGCAACAGCCGCTTCACCAGCCATAAATAAGTACCTCCTTCAATTTGAAAAGCATATCTCTTCCTGATTTCATCGGGAATGCTTTTAGTATTGTTTTTTCGCTTCTTGTAACATCTGACGTCTTATGTTATCTTGGTTAGATTATATATTTTTTATGTATTTGTGTCAATACATCTGATGTATTTAGTCTCTTTTCTACTTTTCGCACAAAAAAACAGCAGAAACGCCTCTGAAAAGTCTGCTGTTTTTGTTGATTTTGTCCAATCATCGATTATTTTTCTAAATTTTGACCTTGGCCGTCGTCTTTATTCGTCTGATGTTTTGCTTGATGCTTTGTCTGATGTTTTATTCTTCTTTGCTTCTGTGTGCTCATCAAGGAGCCGTATGAGCGCCTGCCGGTTGTATGTCAGATGCATCACCATTGCACACTTTGCACCTACCCCATCCCCTCTTAGGATCGCATCGGTAATGGCCCTGTGGGTATCAATAGTTTCCTGCATCAGGGTACGGTGAGTCAGATTCGCAAAAGTCATAACCGCTGTATTGATAACCGGAATCAGGGTTTCCACTACACGGTTCTTGCTGCATCTGGCAATACAGGTATGAAATTCAATATCCTTTGGAATATGGTTCTTCCCCTCCCGGTACAGCTTTTCCACCTCGTCGCACAGCTCCTTCAAACGCTCCCGTTCCTCCTGAAGGGCATACTCCGAAGCCAGAGAAGCAATCTCCGGCTCCAGCATCAGACGCACGTCAAAAAGCTCCAGCGCAAGCTTATACTTATCCTGAAATTTCGACAGTCCAAGAGGATCATCCTCCAGGGAGATGGTGCTGACCACAAAGGTTCCCGAGCCTCTGCGCACCTCCAGGATTCCTTTGGAAACCAGAGCCTTAACCGCCTCCCGAATGGTGCTGCGCCCTACCCCGAATTTTTCCGCAAGCTCAAATTCATTTGGGATTTTCTGCCCGATTTCCACAGGTTCCTTTAAAATATAATCCATCAACTCGTCTTCGATCTGCGAGCCTAATAGTTTTTTATTTACTTTCTCAAACTGATACATAGCTTTTCTCCATTTAATGTTATTTCTTGGATCGCGCATCTAAAGATACACAAAATTTCTTCTATCCTTTAAAGACTCGCTCCTATTCTATCATATGGACTTAAAATTTACCACCAGACATTTCAATCATCCAGAATAACGCATGAATGAAGATAAATACTACTTTACAATCCATTGTCCTGATTTTCGGCTTCCAATACGCTCGATTATCCCTTTTTCTCTCAATTCTTTTACAACTCTCCCTTGTAATTAACCGGATATGTTCTAATCATTTCCGTATGATTCCCAGTTCCATGAAAACAGGCCAGAGATAGCTTGCCCCGAAGGTTCCGAGTTTTTTGGGACCTGTCACCTTTTCGCCGGCCATCTGAAGCTTCAGCGCGTTTTTCAGTGTCAGTTCTATGGTCGCTCTGGTAATGGACTTATCCTTCCTGTCCACAAACATTTCATTTCCCCTGATCGTATAGGTAAATTCCAGCTTTTTTACTGTTTGGAACGGCCTGTGCTGAGTTTCAAGCAATACCTCCCACAAAAGTCCCTCCAGATATTTTTCCGCCGCTTCATCCAGTTGTCCTGCCGGGCTGCCGTCTCTTCCAAGCAATGTATCCACCGCATTTCTTAATTCTTCTGTACGCATACGATATCCCCCTTTTTTTCGTATCTTTAGCACAATTTCCCATACAAAAAGAATAACACGGAAACACCTATATGTACAGGAAAACTACTATCGTTTACGGTAGTAATCAGTTACTGTTTGCGCTGTAGGTGTAAACAGTATTTCCGGCAGGCGTTTCTGACCACAAGCCAGGGCAAGGATTATTCTGAAATAGTGTTCATCTGAAATAGTATTCATAAGTCATAAGACGATTCTTTTTATTTGATTGCAGTCCTCGGCCGCAGTATGATATAATTAGAAAATCATTAGAAAACACACAAAATTCAGGAGGGATTTCTTTATGTTGAAGAAAAATCTGATCGTAGGCCAGTCCGGAGGCCCCACTGCAGTTATTAACAGCAGTCTTTACGGAGTCGTATCCGAAGGGCTTGCGCATCCGGAGGAAATCGGCCATGTTTATGGGATGGTAAACGGAATTGAGGGATTTTTAAACGGAACAGTCCTTGACTTTGAAGAGGCTCTGCCCGGAGAAAAGCTCGGGTATCTGAAGCATACGCCGGGAGCTTATCTTGGCTCCTGCCGCTACAAGCTTCCGGAATCACTGGAGGATCCGGTATATCCTCTTTTATTTAAAAAATTTGAAGAAATGAATATCGGATGGTTTTTCTATATCGGCGGAAACGACTCTATGGATACCGTCAGTAAGCTTTCCCGATATGCGGCCCGGATCGGAAGCGATATTCGCGTGATCGGCGAACCGAAGACCATTGATAACGACCTGGTTCATACGGATCATACCCCGGGCTACGGAAGCGCGGCGAAATATGTAGCTTCCACAGTTCGTGAGATCATACTGGACGCTAATGTATACGAAAAGAAATCTGTCACGATCGTAGAGATCATGGGACGTCATGCGGGATGGCTTACCGCAGCGGGCGCGCTGGCACGTAAATATCCGGGGGATAACCCCTTCTTCATTTATCTGCCTGAGACAGCCTTTAATACAGAAGAATTTCTTGCAAAGGTGGAAAAAGCCTTTGAAAAGAACTGCAACGTGGTAGTCTGTGTTTCCGAAGGGATCCATGATGCAGACGGAACCTTTATATGTGAATACGATAATTCCGTGGGAACCGACTCCTTCGGCCACAAGATGCTGGCAGGCTGCGGCAAATATCTGGAAAATCTCGTGCGCGACAGACTGGGAGTAAAGGCACGTTCCGTAGAACTGAATGTAAGCCAGCGCTGTTCTGCGTCCCTGCTCTCTGCAACAGACCAGCAGGAAGCTGTCTCCGCAGGCGTTTACGGCGTACAGGCTGCTTTAAAGGGCGAAACCGGTATGATGGTTTCCTTCATCAGGGAAACCGATGAAAACGGAAATTACCGGATGCGCTGTGGTCTTGAGGATGTCAATGAAATCTGCAACGCAGAAAAGCCGGTTCCTGCAGAATGGATCACCGACGACGGCGCTGACGTTACGGAAGAATTTGTACAGTATGCCCTTCCGCTGGTACAGGGGAAGGTTGACGTTCCTCTTGGGGAAGACGGGCTTCCTGTATTTGTCTACAGAAAGTAAACGTTACTGCCTCCGGCCCTGCACACAGTGCAGGGACTGGGCAGTAACAAAGAAAATCAGTTACCACTGGCCAAACACGTTAATATTTCATGTTAATAATTCAAAGGTGTGATACAGATCCACCCTGCCGTAACCCCAGTCCGGATTGGGATACTGCATGTTTTCCTCACGCCGGGCGCCTATCTGGAGATAATTTTTTACACTGATCCCTGTAAAAAAGGGTTCGTTTTCACGGATGATCGCCCATTCAAACAAAAGGGATGAGGTTCCCGCGTTCTGCGCGGCCGCAAGGCTGGTTCCTGATGCATAGCCGAAACTGCCGTTTAGCAGCGGGATTTTGATCTCCACCCCGGGAGCGGCGAAATTAGGCTTAACTGTTCCATTTGTGGCATAGCCGCGGCTGGCCTGCAAATACAGGCTGTTATCCCGGTACTGATATGCCGTCGTGGTCATAATATCCTTCGCGTCCCCCGGAGAGGTGATCGTAAAATACGGAGAAGACTGTAAAAAATAAGTGTCCCCGGCGACCAGCCCCTGTACCGGAAGCCACATATGGAAAGACGAGCCTCTGTTATTTCTTCCCTGAACCAGAAATTTCCAGATACCCGCCGCCGGATGCAGAAAACGGAAATAAACCAGGGTTTTTCCCGTCTGGCGCTCAATAGGAATGTAATTCACCAACACCCTTGTCTCCACAAATACAAACGACAGCTCCTGCGTCCCGCCCCGAAGCGCGGAACTTACAGCCAGAGACTCCCCTGTGGGGGACTGAATGGAAATCTGAAACGTCTCCGGCGGGTCTCCCCAAAATTCCATGGTAAAACCTCTGTTATCCTCCCCTACACGAAGCTCCGCCGTATCCACCGGCCTCTGCTGCTCCAGGGAGCCCTGATAATGATGTCTGGCAGCGCCCTCATTTCCGGCGGCAGCCGAAACAGACTCATGCGCAAAATTTGCCACACTGTCAACATACTGGCTTAAAGGCCCCGCCCCCTGATGGGCTCCCTGGCTGCTGCCAAGCCCAAGGCAGATCGACATGGGTTTTTGAAAACGCCGGGCGCATCTTAAAGTAAACGCGACCGCCAGCATGATATCGTCTTCCTGAAATACCTCCGCATCCGGAGGAAGCAGGTAAAATTCCTTTAAATATGTTTTCGCAGGTTTTAATTTTACTATGATCAGCGAAGCATCCGGCGCCGCGCCGGAAAAGTTCTCTTCAGGAATCTCCCGCCCTGCCGCCACGCCCGCCATCATAGTGCCGTGTCCGTTTTCATCCGTAGACGGAACGATTTCCAGAGGATTCTCCGAAGCAAGAGCCGCATCTATTTCTTCCTTAAAAAACACACGGCCAAAGGGGGCAAGCTCCGAAGGCCCTCCCGGTATGGTCTGATCCCACATGGCAAGGATCTTGCTTCCGTTTCCGTCACGAAAAACAGGATTTTGGTAATCAATGCCGGAATCGATGACCGCCACCATCGTTCCCCGGCCCCGCAGCTTCAGATACGGATGATTATGCAGCCTGGTGATCCCTGAAGCATTCAGGCTTTCCACATCCATATAGGTGTAGCATTTGGGAATGGCATTATAGGTATAGCTGTTAATCTGAAGCATTGAAAATTGTTCCAGAGGGAAATAAACAATCGCAAAAATGTCATTAATAATCTGAAGGGTTCCATCAGAAGTATCTTCTATGGAACCCGGGATGTTTTGACTATATTTTACGATAAAACTGAGATATTGTTCATTTTGGGCGGGAGTAAGAGGCATACCTTCCTCATCCCCTTCATTCTGCTGTATCTGTATATCCCGTTCTTGTGCATAAGGGAAAGAGGATACTTCATAATCTTCCGGTTCTAACATATGACTCCTTCGCCGCGTAAAAGCCTGATCTATCCAGAAAAAATCCCTGCATTCACCCTTCCGCTCCGGCGGGAACAAAGCTGACGTACAGCAGACGGCAGGCACAGCGGCATTTCGCATACTTGTTACAGCCTATGCAGGCTTTCCGGTATTATGACAGGCTTTCCGCAAACAGACGGCAATCATATCAAGGGGCATATCTATTTCCCAAAATCAATATTTTTTCGATTTTGGGAAATAATATTTAATTTGCCGCGAGCCAATCTGCCACGTCCACAACACGGATACCTTCATACTGATACTCTTCACATCTGGTTCTAGCTACCAGCATCTTAGGATACGCATCCCTGATTTGAAGCAGCGAACTTACCTCCCGCTCAAATGTCTTTTCTTCACTGATGTCATCGGATACCTGGATATAGATTTTTTCATTACGCTTCAGGGCAACAAAGTCAATTTCTTTTTTGTAAAGTATCCCGACATACACTTCATATCCTCTGCGAAGCAGTTCTACAGCAACGATATTTTCAATGGTACGGCCCCTGTTCATATTCTTGGTTCCCAGCTTTGCATAACGGAAAGTATGATCACTTAGGTAATATTTGTCACTGGAAGAAAGGTATTTTTTTCCCTGAATATCGTAACGGCGCACCTTATAAAATACGAATGCATTGCACAAATACTCAATGTAATTGCCGACCGTCTTATGATTGATTTTATCTTTCTGGTTCGTTAAAGAATCAGCAATATTTCTCGTAGAAGTCAGATTCGACACATTATCCATAAGAAAATCTACAATACGGTTCATCAGAATCGGATTGCGTATTTTGTACTTCTGCCTGATATCACGTACAATCAGCGTGTCAAACACATCAGCAATATAATCATACTTAGCTTCCTGATCCTTATACAGATAAGAACCTGCCATCCCCCCTTCTCTCAAATAGCGGTCAAAAGCCGTGTAATTATCCGTCAGATTATAGTACCTTAGGAATTCCTGAAAGGAAAATGGATACACCTTGATTTCAAAGGCTCTTCCAGTAAACAGCGTAGCCAAATCGGAACTGAGCAAAAATGCATTGGAACCTGTGATATAGATGTCAAACTTCTCCAAAGCATGAATATTATTGATTGCAAGTTCAAAGTTCGGACACATCTGTACTTCATCAATCAGTACAAAGTTTTCGACACCTTTTTTATAGGACTTCTCAATGTGATCGTTCAACACATGATAATCCTTAAATTCTTCAAATTTGGTCAGGTTATAATTAATGTGAATAATGTTCGCACCTGCACAGTTTTCCTCTACATAATCCTTAAAGGCTTCCAACAGCTTAGATTTCCCGCTTCGTCTGACGCCAGTAATAACTTTAATATCCGGCGTCCCGATAACATTTATCATTTTATCAAGATATACATTTCTTTCAATCAGTTTCATGTTCTCACCACCTTGCTCCCATTATAGTATTTCTATTTCCCAAAATCAATATTTTTTTGATTTTGGGAAATATTTTTATATCATTGGGATATTTGCAAGATATGCTTCATTGTGAACTACCCGAGATTTTACGCCTAAAAGCTTCAATTTCTTTGGAATCAAGACCATTCTTCCACATTTTCTTCCAGATTTGTTTGTATAACCTGCCTGAAGGATTTCTTCAAATACTTGTCTGCTCAAAGCTACTATATCCAACATGTTTTTTCCGGTTTTTAGGTCTTTTATCGTATTTCATGATTCATCTCTTGCCTAATTACGTTTTCTCTTAATAATATTTCGCAGAAACTTCCTGTATTTTTTGTGTCACTTTACGGATTTCCCTGCATTTTTCCCTGCCCACACAAAGAGCACAACCCCCGCAAGCCCGGTGAAAATCCCGATAAACTGTGAGGTAGACAGTACGCCCACACTCCCTCTTGCCAGGTCGCCCCGGAAAAACTCAATGATAAATCTGCCGATGCTGTAAAACATAAGATAGCAGGCTGCTACCTGTCCATCCGCTTTTTTATGCTTTGCAATCCAGAGCAAAATTCCAAAATGCACGAAATTCAGCAAACTGGAATAAATCTGCGTCGGTATCAGAGCCACCTCGTTGGGCGCAAAGTCAGACCCGTGAAAGGTGATCGAAAGGGCGCTGTCCGTTTCTCTTCCGTAGCAGCACCCCGCAAGAAAGCATCCGATACGCCCGAATCCCTGTGCAAGAGCCACAGAGGGCATCATCAGGTCAAAAAATTTCCAAAAATCAAGCTTTTTGATCCGGCAATAGAGATATCCTGTCAGAATCCCTCCGATGATTCCGCCGAATACCACAAACCCATCTCCCATTGTCTGCAGAAAATATTCCGGATTCTCAATAAGCGTATCCAGCTCTGTGATCCAGAACAATATCTTTGCCGAAGCAAAGCCGCCCACAAGGCACCAGACTATCAGATAAAAAACATGCTCGTACCTCATTTTCAGTTTTCTGGCCCGGTATTCCGCCACAATATATGCGGCCAGAACGCCTATGGCAATCATCAGCCCATATCCATATACGGTAAACGGCCCGATGGTTAACAATTCATTTTTCATATCACTATATTCCTCAATTTCTTTCCTTTTTCCACATGGAATCTTATTCTCCGGTCATTTATCCACATTCTCGGAAATAAAGCGGACATTCGCATTCCACTTTGCTGCATGTTCATCTGTTCAAGACTCGCTCGCGAGTCTTGGTGCGGGATCCGGGTCAGCTACGCTGACATAATTCCAATCTGAATCCCTGCACATCCTCGCGGAGCATATATCAGATGGGGGATTGAATCCCGCCACTGATACAAATTCGTTACTCACCGCCTATAGAGGCGGGAGTCATCCCACATCTGATATAACCCCTAAGCAGTTCCAGAAGCGCCCGGTTCGCCCTGTCGTTGGCCTGACTGCTCATTCCCTGCGCAGCATCGCATTCTCCGCAGATATCCGCTCCAAGCACTTTTTGCCCATTCTGCCTGAATCTTTTTAACACACATTCCAGATATGCCAGCAGTTCCTCAAGTCTCATGTCTCCCTGACTCCATGCGGTACAAGCGTCCTCCTTGCACAAAACATCTTTATCAATGGAAATATATAACGGCAGATCCACAGGAATCTCATCCATAAAACGCATGTTTTCCTCAACGGAGCTTCCGGCAAGCTTCTCTCTGCTTAAAAAACGGACTTTTGTATTGCCTGTCCGGCTGTCGGCGTCCCGTTCACCCGTATATTCTCCGTGGGATTCATCAGCTTCTATCTGCTTAAATGCTTCCTCATCCGGTCCCACCAGAACCACCTCCTGCAGCCATTTTATTTCCTCAATGGACGCCTGAACCCATCCTCCGCACGACAAAATCCCGCCGAAGGCAGGCGGCTGCATATCTGTGTGATTATCAAACACCAGAAGCCGGAATGGCTCCTGAATTTTTTCAAGCCATATCCGGCTCATATAATGATAATTCCCGGAATCAATAAAATGAATCCCTTCTATAGGAAATTCTCTGATTTTTTCCTGAAGCTTCGCATACGCTTCCTCATCACAATAGCAGTTTGTTCCCGGAAGTCCCTGTACCTCCACCCAGGTAATCTCTTCTCCCTCATGGAAATGCTCCTGCTGATAAATCCCGGAAAAGTTCATCAATATAATTCTGTTTTTTTCTTTCTCAGCCATGGTGATATCTTACCATGAGCCTGTGATTTATGCAACCCGGTACATCATTATACAAAAAAGGATTCTCCTTCCGGAAAATCCTTTTCTGAATTTTTTATGATTATAAAATTGTCTTCTGAGCTTTCAGTCCTTCCACTCTTCCAGAGGTTCCTCCTCCGTTTCAGTCTCAGACGCATCATCCGCGTACGGCTCGTCCGTCCTGAAATCAGAAACAGTCTCCTCCTGCACATCCTCCACAGGATTCCCCTCCGCTCCGGACTTGCCCAAAGAATCTGCCGTCACATCTTTCGCTTCCACTTCTACTGTATTGACCTCTTCTACGATCCGTTTCAGGCCCCTGCGCAGCACAAACAGAAACAGCAGATCCAAAACTCCATTACAAAGCAATATCCAACCGGCAAAAATAACGGTATATTTTACCACTGTAAACGGATTTATCACCAATGTGACGCCAAGCCCGATAAAAACCAGGCTGCCGACCAGCAGAAGCTTCCATTCCCCGCATTTTCTCTTTTTTAGTCTTATACATCCCTGCAAGGTCCAGATACTGTCGATCAGGATAAATGTTCCCAAAAGGATCGGCAGAACCTTTACTACGATCTGGGGATTAAAAAACAAAAAACCGCCAAGTACCAGCAGGATCGCTCCGGAAAACATATCCAGAGGCGTTGCATTCTCCTTTTCTCTGACATAGATGATAATGTGATAAAGACCTGCCGCAATCATCACCACTCCGAAGACTACCTTGCAGATTAGGTTTACCGTTTTAACAGGCATAAAAATCAGGCAAAGACCTAAAAGTATGTAGATAACAGAGGTTGTGATCTGTCCCTTCAATATCCTTGAAATTCGTTCTGCCATATGCGCTCAATTTCTCCTTTCTTCTTCCGGCAATACCCGAAAATCCCAATATTCTGTTATCAATATAGTATATCCCTTTTCCCCGATTTCGTCCACACAAATATCAAAAATTACTTTGCTGCCGACAGTCTTGCCGGTTCTATTTATTCTTCTGTTACTTATTATCTCTTCTGCTATGAGCCTTCGCCGTTTATTCCGCCGGAACGATCTTCAGTACCGCAGTATTTGCATAAGTCATTGGATGGCTGTGTACAAAAAATACGACTCCTGTAACCGGCGCTGTAAGCTTCTCCCGTACGGAACCATCGTAAGGATCTGTGATCCAGGCAAGTTCCTGTCCCTTTAAGACTCTCTGGTTTACCCTGATGCCGCTTTGGAACATTCCGGCCGAATAAGGACGCACAGCTACCAGTTCGTTGTCGTCAACAACCTCAGAATGATAGCCCTGATACCCCTTGCGCAGGATCATTCCTTCTTCTGTCATAAAATTCAGGACAGCCTCCACCATTCTCTCTGCGCTTTCTTCATCGATCCGCTCCGTTGTAGTAGAGTACAGACTGAAAGCGTTCGTCTCCCATATCTGCCAGTTATAATTCAGAGTTGTAGTGTCGTATGGCCTTGGGCTTCTGGTAACAATATACGGCAGCCCAAAGGCTTTTGCCTTTTCCACAGACTCCCTGCCTGTGCGCATCAGACGGACATGCGGGGCAAAATCCCCCGGCATATAGAAGGACGGAAACTGGATCCCGTATTCGTATCCTATGATGGCGTCAAAAATGCCCGCGGCAATCCTCTGCGTTGTTTCTCCAAGATTATAACCCGGAAACATACGGTTAATATCCGTATTATCCGTCGGCCAGAAACGTTTCTGAATATTCATGGAATATGGATTTGCCGACGGTATGACCATGATCTCATGATCAGGGCAGATTCTCCCTTTTGCTTCCAGTTCCTTTAGCTTCTTTACGATCTGGGAGCAGATATAAATCTGCTGGTATTCATTTCCTCTGGTATTTCCCACAATACAAAGGGATTTTTTCCCTTTTCCGAAGGAAAGGCCGGTCACGCGGAAATTATCCCGATACAGGGATTCGATTTCAAATAATACCTTTCTCTCCATCTCAGTCCTCCTGCCTTCCCTTCATTTTTAAAATTCTCGCCATCAGGGATCCTTCGTCCACAACCGGATATTCCCGAATGGTAAAGAGCAGCCCATCCTCCGGGGAAACTACGTCCTCCAGAACAGTTCCGTTCAGCGGATCCACAACCTTTCCTACGGACTGTCCCTTTTTCAGGTACGTATTATGCCTTGCATCCTGGATAAAAATTCCGGATCTGGATGCATTCAGAAACAGCACCTCGTCCGGATCTGAGGAAATAATAGGCTCCCGCACAGGAGGCGTCTCACCGCTCCAGATATCCATGGTTTTCATAAGATTAAAAATGCCGTCCACTAACTGATCGCCGATGCTTCTGGTAATACGCATTCCAACGCCCATTTCCACTACAAGCGTGGGCACGCCGCGGCTGTTCAGGCTATAAGCAAGGGTGGATTCCAGCACCGTGCTGGCTCCGTGTACCCATACAAAATCTACATTGGCCTCTTTTGCCAGAGGAACCAGTTCCTTCTCATGCAGCTCATTGATACGGATCTGCGGCAGTTCCGTCAGATAAATATTGCTGGCATGGATATCGATGCAAAGGTCGGAGCCTAAAAGCTCCCTGATGATCTCTGCCGCCAGATACTCTGTCATGGCGCCATCTCTGGTTCCGGGAAAAATCCGGTTCATATCCAGGTCAAATGCCGGGATTCCCCTGGTAATGGAGTCGATTCCAAGGGGATTCATTGCCGGATAAATATCCACAATCCCTGTCAGGCAGTCCGGATATTCCCGGATTCTTCTGGCAAGCTCATAGCATACATACTGTCCCTCCAGCTCGTCGCCGTGGATTCCTGTCACAATGCTGATTCTTTTTCCGCTGTTTCTTCCCTTTGGGGAAAAGCGGGATTTTTTTATTTCCAGTTTCTCATCTACCGGCATAGCGGCAGACGCTATGGTTTCCACCATCTTCCTCATCCTCTCGTTTATACCGTATTTAAGCTTATCGCTCTTTCTGTCAGCCTCCGTCTCATCCGGTCTGCTGCCCTCGTAAAACGAAAACGGACATTCTCATTCCGTTTTGTCGCATCGCGTTCACTCACAGACCTTCTGAGCCGGTGATCTCCTGTACCAGGACTTCCACCTCCTGGCTCTGCTGTGCGTTTCCTACCATGATTCCCTGGTTTATCACACAGTCATTATAATCTCTCCCGTTGGAAATTTTGATATGCTCATCATTTACCACCAGCATATTTGTGGGATCCAGCCCGATCCAGTATTCATTGTCAAAGATTTCCACCCAAGCGTGGCTGGCACCCTCTCCGATCAGCATTCCCACCACATACCGGGCAGGAATTCCAGCCATTCTGCAAAGAGCGATCAAAATATGGGAATAATCCTGACAGACGCCTTTTCTCAATTCCATTGCCTGCTCTGCAGTCGTCGTAAAATCTGTGGCTCCCTGAACGTAGCTGAAATTCTGGTACAGCGCTTCCATCATCTGTCTGCTTTTTTCCAGATTCGACGCGCCCTCCCTAAAAACAAACTGCTGAAAAAAAGCAGTCAAAGCAGGCCCCGGACGTGTATACGCAGTCTGATAACGGTACCGCCCCATCTGGTAATCCTTCCCTGCATACTCGGCGGCAGCCATGCCTGTACAGGCAGTCCCCTTTACCACCACCTGGAAGAGATCATGGGGCTTTTTACAGTGCCCGAAAATACAATAATTTCCAAAGGAATCCAAACTGTTGCTCAAGGATTTTCTGGGGAGGACCGAGATTTCCATCTGCCTGATCTTCTGGCGTTCATTATCCTGGGGCACACACCGGATGCTGAACCGATGATCTGTCACAGGAGCGGAAAACCGAATCCTCAGCATATAGTAAAAGGCTAACTCCTTCAATTTCCTGAACCTCCCGAAATATGATATTTACATACATTACATGGGCTCCTGCATTCATCAGCAGGATACAGTCCCCGCGCCACGTCTGTATGTTTTTTCACTATATCATACTTTCAATTTCAGTTACAAGCTGATAATAATTCATTTCTTCCTCTGCCACCAGCTTTTTCAGATTTTCCAGATGTCCCCTGTCATATTTCACACTGCAGCGGTCAATACGCCCTGCCAGTCGCTGAACTTCCCGCACCATATTTTCCTTCGGCTGCTTTAATCTCGCATATAAATCAATGCGCTCCACACGCTTGCCGACTTTGATAATGTTACGCACATTCTCACTTGCGATCAGGTCGTCCGCAATGCCCCAGAACGCCAGAATATTATCCTGTACCTTCTGAAGCTCCAGAAGCGGCGCGCTGCTCTGCTCCGCCTTGTTCATTTCATAGATGGCAAGCTGTATGTAAGAAAGAGTCTCGCTTCCGATCGCCTCTCTCAGCACGATAGCATTATCATATGCCCTCTCCAGATTACTTAAAATAGAATTTTCGTCATTCTTATCAAACGCATATCGTTTCTGAAAATCCTCATCCGAAGCATAAATATTAGGAATATCCAAATCCCGGCAAAATTCTCCGTATGAACCGGGCTGGCCATCCAACATCTGATCCACCTTATCAGAGAATAATGAAATTGTCGTATAAACTCTTTCTGTATATCTTCCCAGCCAAAACAGCCGGTCTGTCTGTTCTATCGAGATAACACCCATGTGTCTTTAAAACCTCCTCCTTGAGATGAATTTACAATAAAGGAATCCGGATTTCTGGAAAACCGTGTCAGCCCGCTCTTCCATACCACCGTATCCTCTCCGGAAAGTACAAATGCCCGAAGGTCTGCCTTACGGGGAACGATTTCATTGCCTTCCATAATATCGATATCCAGGAAATCAATAACCTCCTGCGCAATAAAGCGGCGCGGTTCTCTTTTCAGCAGTTCGATAAAATCCGCCTTCTGCTCCTTTGTCATGCTGCTGCCGAATACAACGCCGTAGCCTCCCGCCTCCGCTACGTCCTTCAATACCAGCTTATCAAAATTCTCCAGTACATATTTCATGTCCTCTTCGTAGAATGGAAGATAGGTAGGCGCATTCTTCAGAACCGGCTCTTCATCCAGATAGTAGCGGATCATTTTCGGAACAAAATAGTAAATACCTTTATCATCCGCCACTCCGTTGCCCGGCGCGTTCATAAGCGCCACATTTCCCTTGCGGTAAACGTCAAAGATATGCGGGATTCCAATAACAGATTCCGGGCAGAAGCTCATAGGATCCAGATATTCGTCTGAAATTCTGCGGTATACCGCGCCTACCCGCTCCTTTTTGCCGTCGCCGCCAATGAAATACAGATGGTCGTTTTCCACGATCAGCTCCTGTCCATTGACCAGTTGCACGCCGGTTTTTTCCGCGAGATAGGAATGCTCGAAATATGCGGCATTGTAACGGCCCGGCGTTAAAAGGACGATAAGGCCGCCTACATTCACATCATCCATTGTCTTTCGAAGCAGCGCCGCATAATCCCGGTTATCAGCAATTTTATATTCCTGAAAGGTTTTCGGACTGCTCCGGCGGCAGAAGCTTCTTGCGATCATCGGATAAGAGGCGCCTGACGGTACACGGAGATTATCCTCCAGAATATACCACTCTTCGTCCTTTCCCTGTACCAGGTCAATGCCGGAAATATGGGAATACACTCCTTTAGAGGGCATAATTCCCTCGCACTGTGCCAGATAGCCGCTGGAAGCATATATAAATTCCTCCGGCACAACCTTGTCTCTTATAATCTTTTTGTCATGGTAAATATCCTTTAAAAAAAGGTTCAGTGCCCTTACACGCTGGCGCAGCCCCCGTTCGAGATACTCAAACTTATCTTTTTCTATGATTCTGGGAATCGCATCAAAAGGAAAAAGCTGTTCTTTAAACGTATTATTTTTGTAAATCCCAAATTTTACTCCATACCTCGCAAGCTGTTCGTTTACCGTATCTGTGTGATCTAATAAATCCATATCGTACATTATCACACGCCTCCTCTCCCATTTCTCCATCCATTTCCTGAAGCTGCCAGTAAATGAAAAAAACGAAGACGCTTCGCATAAATGCAAAACGCCCTCGTTTCATGATAGTACTATCATACTCTAAAGAGTTAAAGTCTGTCAAGTGTTTTTTATGATTTTCCCGGAATATCCCCATGAATATAAGCGCATGAACGAAGAGAAAGTACTTTTCCACCCATTATCTGGCAGATTCAGATATTTTTCAGGGTGCCATGACAGAGATTCTTTTATATTCATTGTCAAATCAGCAATGTCATTCCACTCATCTTAACTATTGTACATAGGTATCCTTCTCTCCTTTTTTTATTATTCTCATTGTAATAAATGCATATAATACCGTCATTCCTACAACCAACAGCAGATAACGGCTGACATTTAAGATAACGCCTTTTATTGGTACATAAGCATGTATTTCTGCATAATTCAGCGAAATATATACTCCTAAAATAATACTCAGGAAAACTCCCGCACAGACCAATGGCGTAGTATAGATATATCTGCTTTCTTTTTTCCTGATATCACTACTTTCCTTTTCATTAACCCCCAGCCTACGGTATATCTTAATATTATCAATATGGCTTTTCATAATAAACAAATAATTCAAACTCAAAATGCTCAAATTAAGTACCATACCTATTATAAATAAATAGATGGATAATAAATTCACCAATATCGTAAACGTCACAAACTGGTTGTTTGAAATTGTTTGCATCGTAACCTCAAATATTCTAAAAAAGTCATCTTCTTTATTATAGATTCTGTTTGTCTCATATATTTCGCTATTATTTAACTCTGCCAAAATATCCTTTTCCATTTTTTCTGCCTGGCTGTATGTTATCCTGTCTTCTGTATCAATTAATACTGTTTCCGATACTTTTAACAACCCTTCTACAGCGTATGCATTCACTACTATGATATAGGGATTATCTGTATTAAATAAACTTTCCCCTGCAACAGAATCTGTAAATTCTTTCTGAGAATTTTTCAAGATAACGTCATTGGACAACACAAGTTTTTTATCAAGAAAAACATTCTGTTCGGTCTTATGCTTATGAACTAAAAACTCATCTCGATTTAAACTCACCTGTTTCAACCCTGATTCAGCTCTAATACGGTTATAATCATCCAGAGATATAATATAAGGCGGAAACATTCCCCTTCGACGATTTTTAAATAAATCCGGATCTGCAAGATAATTTTTAACCTTAATGAATTTATCAGCATGTATATCCTGGCTTTCCAAATATTCACTCAAAAAATCAATCTCGATTTCTCCGATTTTATCTGGTTCTTTGATATAATTATAAATGCTTTTTACTTCTATATCATACAGGTCTTTATATTGATTAAATGAATAAGACCATGTGAATATTATGTTAGACATTACTGGTACTGCTATACAAAAAAGTAATATAATGCTGGATGAAAACATCATAAACTTCAATCTTTTGGAATATGTAGTCAACTCAGTAAGTAATATAATATCTGTAATCTTATGATACCGCTTTTTCAATCTCTTTCTTGTCTGCAAATTTATCCCGGCATGAACAAAACTTCTTATCGCAAGTATTGCCAGAATAATAACTAAAAAAACCAAAAGGTTTTTTATATTATCAGGAATATCTTGTAAGTGTTGAACGTAATTATAATATCTTAAAACTCCTAATCCCATTATGCCAATAACTATAATGGTAATTATATTTACTTTAACCGAAGGAGTCTTTCCAATTTTTATTTTCTTTTCTACTGTCAACAATTCTTTTAACTCAATACTTTTAAATCTTTTCACATTTTTTATAAATGTAAGCAACAATAATATAGCATTTCCCAAAATAGTAAGCGCTAATGCATCTTTATATAATTTGAAAGATATCGCTATATTAGTCTCCATGATTTTCAAAATATATTTTGTCAAAAAATAATTGAATGCAGTACCTATGATAACACCAATTAAAAGTCCTATGAAGCTTCCTATAAGTCGTTCAACCAAAATTTTATAAGATATTATCCTTCTTGATAATCCCATTGTTCGTAATAAATAATATTTGTTCTTCTGATAATTAAACAAATAATTATCAAGATACATAATAATTCCCAATGCCAACAGAAAAAAGCACCCTGCCATAATACGTGTCATCAAAAGAATATTATCCACATTAAAATACTCTACATGTTGAATTACATAATCTTTAGAGTATATGATGTTTATTCCATACATTATTGCAGAACACATAATAATCATAATAACATAATATAGATTTAGCTGAATATTCTTTTTAAAGTCTTTTGAGGATAATTTTGTTAGTAGCTTACACATTTTAATCGTATTATCCATCATATTCCTCCAAACAACTGATTATTTCTTTATAATATTTCTTTTGTGAATCATTTTTTACCAACTGTTTTTCTATCCTTCCGTCTTTCAAATAGACAAACTTATTTGAATATGAAGCCACATATGGATCATGAGTTACCATAACTATTGTCTTTTTTAAATCCGTATTCAGTTTTCTAAAAATCTCTAATAAAATATCGGCATTCTTTTTATTAAGAGCCCCTGTAGGTTCATCAGCAAAAATACATTTTGAGTTATTCAATATACTTCTGGCAATTGCGACTCTCTGTCGTTCGCCTCCAGATAATTCATCTGGATATTTATTTAACAAGTTTTCTATATTTAATTGTTGTACTACTTCTTCAAAAGATAATTCCTTTGCATTTGATTCTGCAAGTAATACGCCTAAATAAACATTTTCCTCAACTGTCATTTCCTGAATCAAATTATAATCCTGAAAAATTATACTTATATCTTTTTTCCTATATTGATCTCTCTCCTTATCCTTATACCTTCTAAATGATTTTGAAAAAAAGGAAATTTCTCCAGCATCATAGTCTTCAATCATTGTTAATATATTTATTAAAGTAGTTTTTCCGGCTCCACTACTACCCATAATCGCTAAAAAATCACCTTCAGCAATATCTAAATCTATACCTTTAAGTACCTCTGTTACCTGTTTTCCATTTACATAGCTTTTCGTTATTTGCTTAAGACTATACACATTATCGTCTCCCTTGTATAATCTAACAAGAACCGGGGCTTTCCCTGGTTCTCTGGTTTTGAATAGCCTTGAATAGCCACTCTGCTGCTTAATTGGCAATTAGCTAATGAAATCTAATGCTCTTCCAGTGCAATACAATACACTTTTCCGATTCATAAATCCATATTTTATGTATAAATTGCATTTTTTATGTCCTGGATTGCACATACTATTCATGTTTATGTCCCACTATATGCGGATTGCTTAATTTAATGTGCAGATTTCTTTTCTCTTTCTGTTTGGATAACTATTCTATTCTTAGCTGATCAATAATTGTGTGTTTCTTCTGAATTTTTATTTGATAAATAGATAATATAATCTGTATTAAGAATAAAGCTAATACATATATTCCCATGTAAAAAAATGGGAACGAATAATCTACCACCTTTCCGTAACATCCTATACTTATTTGATGATGAATCAGCATTGCAACAGGTGTTCCAATTAACAATGTCACGCAAATACTACAAATTGAATAGCAAAGTCCTTCAGCAACAACAACTTTGTAAAGTTGCTTTTCTGTCAGCCCTATAGAGCGCAAAGTACTATATTCATGTCTTCTAAATAATTGATTTGCCAAAGTTGTATTAATTAAATTAATCAAACCAAATAAGAAAATTAAAACAGAAACCACTTGTAAGATAAAATATATAGTATTGGCCGTCCTATAATTTTCTTTCCTTTCCATAAAACTCTCTACAGAAATATCTCCATTTTTTATTGCTATGTTTCGTAATTTTTCTCCAATATCATTTTTTCTTTTTAAATCTGTTATAATTCCCCATGTATAATCATAGTTTTTAATTTTAGGAAGTAATTTTATAAATGCTTCTTCAGACATATACATCATAGCCGCATCAAATCCTCCACGTCCATTTCCTTCTGAAACAGGTGCTTTAGATGACTGAAAAATTCCGGATACTTTTACAGGTATTTTTTCTCTACCAAATGATATCTCAAATTGCATTCCTATCTTTACTTCTTCTCCAAAATCTTGATAACCAGTTTTTACCAATATCTCTTTTGTATCTTCTGGCATCTTGCCAGCAATTAGCGATTCCTCAATTTCCTTTCTATTTTTTTCTGTGATCATATCACACATTCCTCTTACGTCTTTCCCTTCATCTTGAAAGGTAAAAGTTGCTGATTTTCTTAGTGCCTGTATCTTTTTTACACCCGAAATCTTATAAATCTCTTGTCTTAAATTTTCGTTAAGCGGATTTCCTAAATACAATAATCTCGTATGATCCTTATCTGAATCAATATATATTTTATAATCAACATTACCAAAATAATGTTGTGCCATCCTCTCTGGTGATTGTAAAAGTAAGGCTGATGATACTGCCAATAAAATAATCCCTCCAAGGCTTAATGATATAACAATGCTCCATACTTTTTTTGGTTCTCTCCTAAAATTCATTATTCCCAAAGATATAGGTGTCAGCTTTCTATTGTTTTTATGCGCGGCTATTTTAAAATTATCAGTTGTTACAACTCTTACAGCTTCAACCGGAGACGCCTTCATTGCTATTTTAACTGGTGTGTTTATAGATATCCTGACAGCAATACTACAAATAGCCACAGTTATTATTGTACATACAATATAATTTATAATATTAACTCCTTTTGTTAATATTATTATCGAGCAAACTATTGCTAATATAATACCAAATATGATCCCTCTAACTCCTAAATATCTTCCCTCTTTTCCAACAATCTTTCTAATCTCATTTTGTGTAGCTCCTATTGTTCTAAGTTGTCCGTAATTTTGAATATTGCTAATTATAGAAATTTGGAAGATACTTTTTATAACTGTATAGCTACCGATTAAAACAAGTATTATTAATACACTTAAAATTCCTACTTGTTCTACTGAAATAATTTGATTGATGTATCGAAAATATTGATTATTAAACGCTACAGACAAATTATTTTTTTCAGCAATTGCACTACAGTATTCCTTTATTTCTTCGACATTTTTCTTTTTCACATGCACATAAACCATATTTAAATTATCATCATATCCATCATAATTTTTCAGCTTTTTCTCCGATATTAAAAACGGAAATGTTTCTCCGCTGATTCTCATATCAAGAATACCGGAAATCATGTATTCTCCTGACAACTCTTCTGTATCTAAAGTAATCTTATCTCCTACATTTTTATTCAAACCGTATTTGTCTAACCATTTTCTACACACAGCAATTTGATTTTCTGCATCTGGAATTTCACCACTAGACAAATTTATCTGATTCCTCATTATATAAAGCATTGACTGATCCATGTAGAAAAAAGTGGCAGTAAATTTTTTATCAGATGATATGTCCCCAACAATATAATATTGTCCTATTCTTTCAAATCCTGTTTCTTCTTTTAACTTCAACAATTTTTCTTCTGAAACATTCATATATACCGCTTCGTATGTATCCTGAATCTGTCTTTTTTGTATTTCCATCAGTGAAGTTGCTATTAGTCCTGAAAAACATATCAAAAATGATGCTAGAGCTATCGCAATTACCAACATGACATTCCTACGCTTTTCAGACTGAAGATTCCTCTGTACAATATTTTTTATTACCTTTTTATTTCCTGATTTCCCCATCTTCACCAACTCCAGTTCTTAAAAATTTTCCGTCCTCGATCCTCAGTATTCGTTCTGCTAAATCAGCAATGCGCTCATTATGTGTAATCATCACAACACTTTGCTCAAATTTTCTACTTGTGCTTTGAATCAATTCCAGTACATTCTGGCTAGTCTTGCTGTCAAGATTTCCTGTCGGCTCATCTGCCAAAATGATGGCGGGTTTTGCCGCAAGGGCACGGGCAATGGCCACCCTCTGCTGCTGCCCGCCAGACAACATATTCGGCATACTTTTAAGTTTCTCCCGTAACCCGAGCATATTGGTAATTTCATTCAAAAACGTCTGATCAACTTCCCGCCCGTCTAATTCAATCGGCAAAACTATATTCTCATAAACATTCAACATTGGTAACAAATTATAGTTTTGAAAAATAAATCCTATATTCTTTCTTCGAAAGATTGTGAGCTGCTCATCATTTAAGTCCGACAATTTTTTCCCTTGAATCCTAATTTCTCCAGATGTAGGTATATCCAATCCTCCCAACATATTCAATAAAGTAGATTTGCCGCTTCCAGATGTACCAACAATAGCTACAAATTCTCCCTTTTCAACGCTAACATCCACTCCATCCAATGCCTTTGTTATATTAGGTTCTTTTCCATAATATTTTTTTAACTTTCTTGCTTCTAATACTTTCATAGTTTTTGATTTCTCCTTGTTAATGTGAAATTATACATATCTGTCTACTCACTAACTTATTAAGTCTTTCTTTTACTCCATCCTATTTTTATCAATCCCCAGCGAATCCCTAAATATTTTACTAGCTCTCAAGTTCATTTTTTCGTATATTACTTTTCTCATTTTATTCTACCAACTAAGTTATTTTTTCCATTTTGTGTAAGAATATATTAGGGATTATCACACACAAAAAAATCATAATACACATAATACATAAAAGCCCTTCAAATGGATATTGAAAAACAAAATATTCTATATTTTGTTTTAAAATATAAACTACTATTCCCATAACAATACTTCCTATAATCAATAACAGACCAATAACACCCCCTACATATATTGCCCCTTCATATATAAGCATTTTCTTAAGCATCCCCTGCGTCATTCCAATACTCCGCATAGTGGAAAACTCACGTTGCCTAATAATTATATTCGTGGATATAGTACTGAAATAATTTATCAATCCCATGAATATCAAAATACCACTAATAGTATACATAATTATCTGACTTGTCCTAATATACAAAGACTGTTTTACAATTTCATCACTATTACACTTTATCGTATACAAAAGCTGATTTTGGTTACCTCTGGTAGATTGAAATTTTAGATTTTCCTCTTGAACCCATGCTTTTAATTTCTGTTTACAAATAGCCTCTTTATTTGTTTTTACATTAATCTGTACTTCCAGGTTTCTGGTCTTTAAAACATTATTTAATTCTCTGAAAGTTTGATCTGAAACAATCAAATAAACTTTATTATTTCCTTTCCATGATAAATCCAAAGTTGGACAATCAGACTGTGAAATATTTATATATCCACAGTTTCTAAGTCTAACCGTTGGCATTTCCTGCATATCTGTCCCAACTGGCACCAAATCATAAAGTTCTATAATTTTTCCAATATGCTTCGTTTCCAGTCCTTCATATGTTTGTGGTATTAAATTTTCATGTAATATTAATACACCATTTTTCTTGTTAAATGCTTTTTGATCAACTATTATATTCTTTTCCTCTGCATATTTCATTAATTTTTTCAAACTTTTATCATCTAATGTTTGCATTACAGGTAATGAATCATGCTCTATAAATTTTAAACTATCTGTTTCTGTTGCATTTTTTATAATAGGTAAAAATCCTTGTACAATTTTTAGATTCTCAGC
Organism: Eubacteriales bacterium; assembly: GCA_030524715.1. GTDB lineage: Bacteria > Bacillota > Clostridia > Lachnospirales > Lachnospiraceae > Blautia_A. The sequence continues at coordinate 42,155 of JAUNGB010000033.1, forward strand.
ATAAGAAGCAAGTGTATTTTTAATATCCACCACATTATCATCTGTTATTAATTCCATTTCATTCTTTCCATTTTCTACTAAATACGTTACAGTATCTATTGGCACTTCAATAGTAAAATCTGGATTCTTGCGTAATCTATTCATTTGATTTGTCCCCTTGGTAACCACTATTCCTAATAGTCCTATTTCACAACCAAATGCCAAGAATATTATTATGAATACAAATTTTTTCTTATAACGTAATATATTACGAAAAGCCATCCTAAAAATAATTCCGGTTCTTTTTATAAGAAACATTCCCCCAAATTCATAATCCGCTTGTTGCTGTCCCGCCACTTCTTCGTATTTTGCTGCCTCTATAGGAGTAATCATAGTTAACTTATATACTGCAAAAAGGGTTGCCCCAAATAGAGTTATAGCAACTAAAAAAGATACCACGATGTATGCGCTTAAGTTAAACAATTCTAATTGATTGTTTACTTTATACTCACCTAAATAAAGATTTTTAACCACATTGTTTAAGATAAAATATTGTATAGTTATACTGATTGTTATACCAAATAAGCAACTTTTCAAATAAATATCCCAGGTTTGCATACATACTATTTTCTTTATCTGCCTATTAGTTGCACCTATTGTACGCAATAATCCATATTGTTTAATATCACATCCCAGCGATATATATATAATATTATAAATCACTAAAAACAAACAGAAAAACACAGCCAAAACAAACATGTACGCAAGCAAATAATTTCCAACTGTCCCTTCAATTGCTCTATACTCTGCAGAATCATAGCTTATAATTCTCTGCTTATCGCCCAGATCAATATCTCTTTTTAATTTATTCTCTACTTGTGTTCCGCTTAACCCCCAATCTTTTACATCAACAAATAATCGACATGGATATTGTGAAATACCAGCCTGTTTTATTCTGTCCGAAGAAATATATGCAATTAAACTATCGGATAATCCATTATTATAACTATCATAATATCCAGATAAAACAAACTCTTGTTTACCTGTCATTTTTGTCGTAAAAATATCATTCCAATAGAAATCTAATGTAATATTCATTCCTATTTTGGGATTAGCAATCCCCAAATAGTCTAAAGTCTTTTTTGACACCATTATTTCGTCAGTTTGTTTCGGATAGTTGCCGTATAAATGTACAAAAGTAGGTTTTATCATATATTCGTAAGCGGTTTCATCTAGGACAACACATTTACTATATGAATATCTCCCATTCATTAGCTTTCCGATTTCTTTTTCTTCTCCTATACTATTCACATAGGAAAGACGTTGTAGTTGTTGTTTTGTCGTATCTGTCCCTTCTTCAATAATTGTTGAAATCGTTTTTCCATCTTGATATTGATTTTTCAACTTATCTGCTTGAAGTTTTCCATGTATTAAAGAAATGATAACTAATGATACTACTACAACACTCACTACAATACATTGTAAAATGATATTTCTTTCTCTGTTTTTTCTCTTATAAGCTTTTATCAGGGTATTTAGAGATTTTCTTGTTCTATCGTGATTCATTATCATCTCTCCTTTATTGCATATTTTTATGATTTCTAAAATCAGTCAAGACATGGGTTTCCTTATTTCCGTCAAAACTAAGGCGCACTGTAAAATGATTTTCTTTCATAAATGCAATGAAGCGATTATCCATAAGGGAACAGTTGGTAGTAATTATAATACTTTACTTCCCGTTCCGGATATACTAAAAAACATTTTAATCAAATCCTCCTATTTTTTCCATATATCTTGATTATTTTGCGTATTTTATTGTCTAAATGGCATAAAAACAGGCCTTGATATTCTTATTACCAAGACCCGAAAAAATCCTATTAATAAATTCCAACTTCTTTACCAAATTTATACATATATTGGGGTACTGTCTGTATAGCATGTTGAGCAGATTACCTGCAATATCATAATAAATACCACTTATTATTCTGATCCTATACTTCTATGGGAATAAGAACCGATACTGAAAACATATCATCCACCACATTAAATGATACTTCGCCACCATATTCTCTCACAACACGCTTAATATTCTTCACTCCAAATCCATGATTTTTTTTGTCTTCCTTCGATGTTTCCATTTCTGTATTTCCACGTAAAATTTCTGCCTGACTTTCTCTCAAACTGTTTTCGCATATAATAGACAGAAATCCTTTGATCTTTCTGGCCTTTAATTGTACCAGACATTCTATTTTCGGATTATCTTCTTTCATAAGTTGGCATTCTCGCAGCGCATTATCTATTGTGTTTGAGACAATCACACATAAATCTTCATTTTTCATTCGGTTAAATGGTATAAAATCTGCAAATACTTTAAACTCGATATTTTTCTCAAGAGCTTCCAACCTTTTTGCGTGCAAGAGATTATCAATAAATGCATTACCTGTTTTATAATAACTTTGATAAATATCCAGTTTACGTTCAATTCCATCTATATATTCTTGTTTCTGTTGATAATCCACAATCCCTCTTAATGCTTCCAAATGATTTTTAATATCGTGGGAAATCTTTCTGATGTTTTCCATATCATTGGATTGTTTCATATAATACTCGTATTGTAAGCTCATTTCGCTAATCTGCAATTTCTTTTCATTCTCGATCTTCTTAACATTCAAATAATTTTCAAGAACCACAATATTACAAACTGCCCCTATAACCCCCATAATACACAAAGCTATAATAGTAATTATTGACCATACATTGTCAATAATCAATTCTTTTTCGGTATATAACTGATCTGCGTATATTGCCATTACTACTATATTAAGAAACAACGGAATAATAATTGTAACGACATTCATTCCTGAAAGAAATAGCGGAATCTTATTTACAATCTTTTTTATTACCAAATTCCCAATAATAATTACTATTTCAGCAATCAAAGTCATATAAATTTGATATTTTTCAGGAAGTTCCACTAATATTCCATTGCTACTATATATAGAGAATAAAATACAACTAATCAGTTGCCCTAAAAGTACAACTGATAAAAAAATGCTCCCAAGTAACAAACAATATTTTATACTATATTGGAATAAAAAATGTCCTATAATCATAACAATAATGATAATGGTTAAATAGTTGTATACAATATGCAATTCTGCTCCATTCACTATCATTCTAAGAATCGTTAGACTCCCAATGCAAAGGATTAACGAATATCTGCTTCTTATAACATTATACTTTTTACATTTTCTTTCTCCGAGCATGAGATATAAAATTAATAAAATATTGAGCACAGAAAACATGTCTTTTACTATAACTTGTCCGTACACTTTAAACGATTCCTCCCCGTTCCGCCATTTTTCTCATAAGGTTCTGTTTTCTGGAACGTGTAATATATATTTTGTCTCCGGAATAAAGTGTTACGGTAAGATCATGTAATGATTCTATACAATCCACATTGACTATAATTCCGTTATGACAGCGAACAAAGAAAAACTGTTCTAATCGTTCCTCCAGATCTTTCATTTTAAAATAACCTGCTTCTTTCTTTCCATTTCTTAAATGAAACAGTACTTTCCGATTTATAGTTTCAATATATTCTATATCTGAAAGAAACAGTTTAAAATGACCATTTTCATTTTTTACTGCGATATATCTCTGTTCGTATGTATTCAGTTTTCTTATAGCCCGATTCATTTCACAATTTATTTGCACCTGCGTAATTGGCTTTGTAATAAAATTTTGTACATCGTACTTATACCCAACTCCCAAAAATTCACTATGTGAAGAAACAAAAAGAATAATTGACTTTTCGTCATGCCTTCTTATAATATCTACCAATTCAATACCATCCATAGTCGGCATTTCTATATCTAAAAAGAAAATCTGAAACTCTTCCTTTAAAGCTTCCATTAACTGCAGCGATTTAGTATATTTTTTTATTACAAAATCCTGTTCGTTTTTCTTTTCATAAACTTTCAACATTTTTTCTATTGTATCCATAAAGTACTTTTCATCATCACATATCGCTATTTTTATCACTTTCATCCCCCGTTTTCGCTTAATTCGCTTTAAGAATTTCTAATTCCTTATGTTTCCTCCTAATTATGTTCATTTTTACCACCATTTTTACTATCATTTTCTACTAAATAATAATATAGTAAGTATTTATGATGCTTCATAATAAAAATAACGCAATTTTAGTAATTTATCAAGTTTTTCTTTTACTTTATCCTATTTTTTATCAAGTTCCAGCCCTTTACATGCTATTTTCTCAGACATTTTCTGATTTGTTTTCTCTCCAAGATAGCAATAGTCGCATTGTAAATTACAAATTTGATTTGCTTCTAAAGTAATTGTATACATTCCTTTCCCTCCAAAAAAGTAACCGCACAGCCTATCCTCTGATAGGTATGCGGTTCTTTGATTTTAGCCTGCTGCATTAATATAAGATCCTGGGAACGGCCACGGACAATCTGTTAATTTCCAGTTACGTCTTTTCTAATAATATGAAGGAGTCTATTTTTTTGATACATTATAACTCATTTGTCCATGACTACCATGCATTCTTTCCCGCAGAAAGCCATGCCGTATTTTATGATTTTGTCCATTCTTCGCTGCCCCAGGCCAACAGCGTATTTCCTGTCGTCAATCTGTTCCAATGCCTCTGCGCACCCCTTCCCAAGATTGCCATCGTCTGCATATTTCAGTTCAATCACAATACCAATCCTGTCCGGCGTACAGATCATAATATCGCTGTAACCATTTCCAAGCTCCGCATTTGAGCGGATCAGCCAGTCGCTGCGGCTTTGCAGCAAACCTAAGACCATGCCGTGATAAAAGTTTTCCTTCATGTCCTTTCTGACAGCGGTGTCACGCACACTGATCGAGTCCCACAGGTAATCGTGGAGCATATCTCCGATCAGCTTTACATCACCGCCCGGAAACGCCGCACAGAATTTTTCAATTCTCGACAGGTCGGCCCTGGATGTATCTTTGAACCATTCCTTCACCTGGGTAATGAATAAATCGTTGATCTCCGCATTTGGTATGGAAAGCATATATTCTTTTGCGGAAATGCGTTCCGTGGCAGTCAGGTAGCCCGTCATCAGCAGGACGCTCCACAGGTTTTCAATGCTGCTGTCCAAATCTCTGTATGTTAATTCCTGCGAAACAGCCTTCCGGATACTCTCCCCGGCAATCAACTGTTCAATTTCATCCCTTGTGGTCTGGTCAGCTTTGTCAATAAAGCGCCGGACCATGTCATTCCCGCTGGTGTTCGCCCAATAGTTGCCTGGAAACGCCTTCCTGTTCCTGCGGAGAGCCTGTGTATATTTGATGACATCCCACGGGCAGTAAATGGATGCCCCGCCAAACCGGTACCCGTCATACCAGTCACGCATCGTGTCGATAGCTTCTTCCCTTCCATAATATTCCAGCAGTTCCCTCACTTCATCCTCTGTAAAGCCAAAGCTGTCATTAAAATACTCATCCGTGATCGTCATGACGTTAAGGTTATTAAGGCCAGTGAAAATACTCTCCTTGGAGATGCGCAGACAGCCGGTAATGACCGCAAACTCGAGGTCGGGATTCGTCTTCAGGGCATTTCCAAAAAGGTTCCTGATAAGCGTCACCATCTCATCATAATATCCACCCTGAAATGCCTTGTCCAGCGGCACATCGTATTCGTCAATCAAAAGAATAACTTTTTTGCCGTAGTGCTTTGACAAGAGTTGGGACAGCGTTTGCAGGCTTGATAAAAGAGCTGATTCTTTCATCGTAAAATCGCCATCAGCGCCAACATTCACTAAGGCTTGATATCTGTTCTTCTCAATTTCTGACAGTCTATCGCTTTTACCCAATAATTGAAATCGCAGACATTCGTTTCCTATTACAACTTTCAATGCAGCAACCGCAGACTGAAAATCTCTCCCGTCAACGCTTTTCAGCGTTATCGAAATCACAGGGAACTGCCCCATGTATTCTTCACACAGTTCTGTCTCCTGTGAAATTTTCAGGCCATCAAACAGCTTCCCATCTGTTCCAATTTCAAAGAAGCATTTCAGCATATCCATGGTCAGGGTCTTCCCGAACCGGCGTGGGCGGGTAAAAAGATTTACTTTTCCCATGTTTTGCAGAAGTTCCGCTATGAACATGGTCTTATCCACATAGTAATAATTTCCTGTAAAGAAATCTTCAAAAAACTCCACCCCAACAGGTAACTTCTTTACCATCTGTCCCCACACTCCTTTCCTATTGTTTTTAGTTTACCAAAAAGCCACCTGGCAGTCAACGGATTCTCCGTAGGCCTTCCGTGAATTTTCTATAGAATTTTTCTGTAAAGAATTTTACTAATTTATCAAGTTTTCTTTTATTAAGTGGCAATACTCGTGAGTTTTCGGACAGACTGCTTCTTGCAGCTGTTCTTGCTCATCCTCTTATTTACAGCTTTTTTCAACAGCGTATCCTCTTATCCTTTAAAACATGCGCCTAGCGGACGCATTAAAAAAATCCCAGAAATAATATTTCCGGGATTACTAAGAGGTGCCACCCGGATTTGAACCGGGGATAGAGGTGTTGCAGACCTTTGCCTTACCACTTGGCTATGGCACCTTATTTACTATATTATATGCTCTCTCTTGGAGAGAAATGACTCCAAGGGGATTTGAACCCCTGTTACCGCCGTGAAAGGGCGGTGTCTTAACCGCTTGACCATGGAGCCAGTTACTATCTGATATTTTACCTGACATTCACATGAGCCTGTTATACTGCAGACACACCTGAATCTGATAAGTTATGAGATTTATATCGGCCTCATGTTCCGAACTCCCCCTGTTGGACTCGAACCAACGACACTGCGGTTAACAGCCGCATGCTCTACCGACTGAGCTAAGGAGGAATAAAGGTTTGCACCTTCAAAACTACATACATGTTGACATTTCCTTTATTGAGATTCTGTTTGGTCAAGCCCTCGACCGATTA
>JAUNGB010000034.1:0-14981 GCA_030524715.1 Eubacteriales bacterium
ACGCTTTTTTTGAAAGAAATTCCTGGTATCACAGGACAAAGGTGCTGCAGGAGGACTACAGTGTTAAATATGGAAAGGTTGGAGGTTTTAAAACTGCGAAAGAAGCAGAGGATGCTTACAAAAAGCATATGGAAGACTTCAACAGGACGATGAAGGTCAGACTTTTACCGCAGGGGAAAGATATTACCTTAAAAGAATATCTGGTGTACTGGTATGAAAGTATTTTTTCTGAGAGGATCGAGAGTACCACAGGTTATGTGTCTGCTTATGTTCTATATGCTTTTTTATTACCCAGCATAGATGATGATATGAAGCTGAGGCTGGTTAATGTAGAGTACATTAATGCTGTTCTTAAAACCGCCGCAAGGTATTGCGAATCGGCAGGAAACAAGAGCAGGGAATTGTTATTTATTGCGTTTAAGGATGCCGTTGTAGAGAGAATGATTCTGAATAATCCGGTAATCGGAACAAAGAAATATCCCAGAAAAAAAGCGAGCGTATTGATTTTGAACAAGGAACAGACAAAACGCTTCCTTCTTGCCGCAAAAACACGGAATTGGTTTCTTGAGATCATACTGGCTCTTTATCTGGGGCTCAGAAAAGGAGAAATTCTGGGCCTGAAATTCTCAGATTTTGATATGGAAAAAAAGATTGTCCATATACAAAGACAGTTGGTATCCGATTTAAAGATGGAGAAAGGAGGATATCGGGTAGAAGAATATAATATAGTAGAGCGTGATCCTAAGACGGAGAAGAGTAACCGTATCCTGCGTGTCCCCAATATTGTATTGGTTGAACTGGAAAAGAGAAGGCAGATGGTACAGCTTAATAAATCCATGTTGGGGGAACAATACTGTGATTTTGATTATGTAAGCTGCCAGAAAAACGGTCTCCGCCGGGGACTGGGTTCATTGAATTCTGAAATAAACCGGATATGTGAAAAAAATTTATTGCCACATATCACAGTTCACAGCCTGAGACATATGTTTGCTACAATCCTGCTGGAAAGAGGGGTTAGTATAGCAAAAATATCCGGTATGTTAGGGCATAGTTCAGTGCATACAACATTTGAGTTTTATTTGGAGATTATGGATGAGGATACAAAGATGATGGAATTTATGAATAAGGAATTTGTTCCAGAAGCGATATAGGAGATGATGATGGGATTAGAAGAACTTGATTTGCAATCATATGTGGATTATAAAGTATCAGAAATTATGGAACTCAAAAATAAGCTTGGTTTCCGTGTGACTCTAATTTATGCGGACGGAAGTACGAAAGTGAGAGAACATGGGGGATTTACAAAAAAAGCAGACGCCAGCGCGGAGAAAAACAATGTTATTTCCCAGCTACACAGAGGGGTGTATGTAGTTCACGACAAAGTCAAGGTAAAAGAGCTGCTTGTTTATTGGCTGGAGCATGTTATGAGGCCGGAAGAAACATTTAAAGCAAACAGTTATCACACATATAAAAATTGTATTGATAAACATATTAACCCCAAAATTGGAAATTTACGGCTGCTGTCTCTAAATCAGGGGCATTTGAACAAGCTTTATAAGGAGCTGGCCGCCAGGTATGTGTCCATACCAAAGCTTGCCAAAACAATTCTGAATACGGCAATGGCATATGCTTTGGGAAAGCGGTTGATTCTCAATAACCCTTGCAAAGATGTAGGTCTTCCCAAAAATGTAAAAAAGAATGAGTACCACACACTTAAAATTAAGGAAACGAATACCTACACATTAGAACAGGTAAAGGTCATCCTGCAGCTTGCCAGGGACAGCAAGATCTATATGCAGATGGTATTGGCATTGTTGATGGGTCTTAGGTGCAGTGAAATCAATGGACTGAAATACTCAGATATTGATTTTGTGAATCATAAAATGCGTTTGCGGCGCCAGTTGGGGGAGGATCTTCATGTGGATAAAGAAACGATCGCCCCCAATATGAAAACGAAGCAGGAGATTCCGCTCAAAACAAGATCGAGTTACAGGTATTTGGACATACCAGATTATGTGTATTGTGCTTTGTTGGAGGAACGGAAAAAATATGAGAAAAACAGGAGCAGAAGACAGCATGGGAGATGGGTGTTTCAGGATCTGGACTACGTTTGCTGCTCCAGTTACGGGAGACCCCGCAGCAGGTCTTACCACTATGAGCATTATGTAAAATTGCTAAAAGAAGCCGGGGTGCCTCATATTACTTTCCATGATTTGAGGCATACCTACACAACGATTCTGATGAAAAATGATATTAACCAGCGGGCGATTGCCAGTGCGTTGGGACATTCAAAATCAATGATTACTGTAGATACCTATACTGATATGAAGATGATAATAGAAGATTGCGCGGATGAGATGCAAAAATTCATATCAGAGGTACATCCATATGACGTCACGGATAAGCAAATGCTGAAAGACATGTTCCAGGAAGAACTTTTGTTGAAAGAGCAGCAAAGGAAAATGAATTGCGTTCAATATATTCCGGGAATTATGATTTATGACTATTCGGATGTTTATGAGATGGAAGATATAGCGGAATGGTATATGGGAAAAGAGGCAGCGGCATAGAAACTGCCTCTTTTTACTTTAAGGAATGTGCAGACCGGTCCGCTATGAAAAACGTTGTTGTAAATTGGCTAAAATATGGTACAATATAATTAGCTAAAAAGAAAGGGGGCATTTATATGATCGGGGCCACAGCTACGGCTACTGAAATGCAAAACAATTTCGGGAGATACCTGAATCTTGTCATGGAGGGAAGAGAAGTTATAGTAACAAAAAATGGTAAAGAAGTTGGCCGCTTTATTCCGAAAGATGCAACCGTTTCCTATCTTACTGATTCACTTACTGGTATACTCAAGGGTGATTATGAGATTGAACAGGCAAGGGAAGAAAGGCTGAAGGAAAAATATGAAATTACTGATTGATGCGAACATTTTGCTGGATGTACTGCAAAAAAGAGAACCTCACTATCAGGAAGCAGCAGTGATTTGGAAACTTTGCGAAACTGAGCAGGTGAAGGGGTATGTTTCAACGCTTACCTTTGCAAATTTGGTTTATGTGATGAGAAAGGAACTTACACCAGAAAAAATAAAAGATACATTGCGGGCGCTGAACCTTATTTTTGAGTTTGCGGATCTTAACGCAATGGATCTTACACATGCGGCTGAAATGGGATGGGATGATTTTGAAGATGCGGTACAGTGTTCTATTGCACAGCGTATTCATGCGGAATATATCATCACTAGAAATATCAGGGATTTCAGGAAAAGCAAAGTAATGGCGCTTACACCGAAAGAACTTATCGCAAGGATATAATGGAGACAGGAAAATGCAGGGAAAGGGATAGCAATCGCGGCTATCCCTTTTCAAGTGTAAAAAAAGCTGTTAAAATGAACCGGAAACGCAATTTAGTACTTGTAATCTATCATAACATCTGATAGAATAGCGGATAGAACAAATGTTCTTTTATGCAGGCAGATGTCATATTTATTCATTTCGTGATACCTTGTGCTGTTTCGTATTTGAGGGTATTGCGGTGTCAGTGAAAATAAAAATTATGACTTGATTCGTGTAATGGCCATTTTTGCCAGGAACGCGAGCTTTTTTTACACGAATTTTTCTCAAAAATTACACGAATTTTCAGGTTAATACTAATCATAACAAGGAGTATTCGACTATGAAAACATTCAAATTACACTCAGAATATCAGCCTACCGGCGACCAGCCGCAGGCCATCGAAGCCCTTGTCAAAGGCTTCCGCGAAGGCAACCAATGCCAGACTTTACTAGGGGTTACGGGCTCTGGCAAGACTTTTACGATGGCGAATGTCATCGCCCAGTTGAACAAACCAACATTGATTTTGGCACATAATAAGACACTGGCGGCGCAGTTGTACAGCGAATTCAAGGAATACTTCCCTGAGAATAGCGTTGAGTATTTTGTCTCCTATTACGACTACTACCAGCCCGAGGCTTACGTCCCGTCCACGGACACCTACATTGCCAAGGACGCATCCACCAATGACGAGATCGATAAGCTCCGTCTTTCCGCTACGGCTGCTTTATCAGAACGCCGGGATGTGATCATCGTATCTTCCGTATCCTGCATCTACGGACTGGGCTCGCCCAAGGATTTTCAGGATATGATGATTTCCCTCCGGCCGGGTATGATTAAAGACAGAGATGAAGTGATCCGGCAGTTGATCGATATTCAGTATACCAGAAATGAGATGGATTTCCACCGGGGAACCTTCCGTGTAAGAGGAGATGTGCTGGAAATCTATCCGGCAAACTATACGGACCGTGCGGTTCGGGTGGAATTTTTCGGGGATGAAATAGAAAGAATAACGGATATTGACATCCTGACGGGAGAAATCAAGTGTGAAGATTCCCATGTGGGAATCTTCCCGGCATCTCATTATGTGGTTCCTATGGAACAAATCTTAAAAGCTGCTGATGCGATCGAACAGGAAATGAAGGAGCAGGTTGCGTATTTTAAGAGCGAAGATAAGCTTTTGGAAGCGCAGAGAATTGCTGAGAGAACAAATTTTGACATTGAAATGATGAAAGAAACCGGATTTTGTTCCGGTATTGAGAATTATTCCAGGCATTTGTCCGGTTTGGAACCCGGGCAGCCGCCGTATACCCTGATGGATTATTTTGGGGATGACTTCCTGCTGATCATTGACGAATCTCATAAAACAGTGTCCCAGGTAGGCGGAATGTATGCCGGGGACCAGAGCAGGAAACAGACATTGGTCGATTATGGCTTCCGCCTTCCGTCTGCAAAAGACAACCGGCCGCTGAATTTTCAGGAGTTTGAAGCTAAGATCGACCAGGTATTGTTTGTTTCCGCCACTCCGGGACAGTATGAGCAGGAGCACGAGCTTCTCCGTGCGGAGCAGATTATCCGTCCCACAGGACTTCTGGATCCCAAGGTAGAAGTACGTCCGGTAGAAGGACAGATCGATGATCTGATCGGCGAGGTCAATAAAGAAGTGGAAAAGAAGCACAAGGTTTTGATCACGACTTTGACCAAACGGATGGCGGAGGATCTGACAGATTATATGAAGGATGTAGGGATCCGTGTACGGTATCTCCATTCTGATATCGATACTCTGGAACGTGCGGAGATTATCCGGGATATGCGCCTGGATGTTTTTGATGTGCTGGTTGGAATCAATCTTTTAAGAGAAGGTCTGGACATTCCGGAAATCACACTGGTAGCGATCCTCGATGCAGATAAAGAGGGCTTTCTGCGTTCTGAGATTTCTCTGATCCAGACTATCGGCCGGGCGGCCCGGAACAGCGAGGGCCATGTCATTATGTATGCCGACAATATGACGGATTCCATGCGTAATGCTATCCGTGAGACTGAGAGAAGACGAGCCATTCAGGAGGAATATAATAAAGAGCATGGTATTACTCCGACCACAATCAAGAAGGCGGTCCGGGATTTGATCGCCGTTTCCAAGGCAGTCGCAGAAACAGAAAGCAAACTGAAAAAAGATCCGGAATCCATGAACAGAAAGGAATTGACGAAGCTGATCGCGCAGGTAGAAAAGCAGATGCGCGTTGCCGCTGCCGACCTGAATTTCGAGCAGGCCGCAGAGCTGCGTGACAAGATGCTGGAATTAAAAAAGAATCTTGAAGAATTGGGTGAATGACATGGATACAACAATTTTAATTGCAGATGACGAGGCGGATATCCTGGAAATGCTGAAGGATTATTTCACTTATAATGGTTATCGTGTCCTGACCGCCTCCGGCGGTCAGGAGGCGGTTGAAAAGGCGTCCGGGAAACCGGATCTGATCCTTCTGGACATCAATATGCCGGATATGGACGGATTGGAGGTCTGCGCGCAGATCCGCAATTTTGTTGCCTGTCCGATTCTGTTTCTGACTGCCCGGATAGAAGACAGCGATAAGATCAGGGGATTTGGCGTCGGCGGGGACGATTACATTGTGAAGCCGTTTTCCCTGGAAGAGTTGGGCGCAAGGGTTGCGGCCCATATCCGCCGGGAACAGCGCCGGAGGGAAAGCCATGAAATAAAATTCGGACAGGAGCTTGCCATTGACTATCTGGAACGCTGCGTTTATTTTAAGGGAAAGCCCCTTTCCTTTGCAAAGAAGGAATTTGACATCATAGAACTGCTTTCCCAGAACGCAGGTCAGGTTTTTGATAAAGAACGTATTTACGAAAAAATATGGGGCTATGACAGTGAAGGCGACAGCGCTGTGATTGCCGAGCATATCCGCCGCATCCGTTCCAAATTTGCGGATGCCGGCGCAGAAGCCTGTATTGAGACAGTATGGGGAGTTGGGTATAAATGGAAAAAATAAAAAAGCTTTTTCAGAGGCGTCCGAAGGCGTCCTCCCTGAAAACATCTTTTGCCGTTTACATGATCATCGGGCTTTTGGCGGCGCTCCTTCTTTCTGCCGCTTCATCTGCCCTTTGTCAGTGGAAACAGTCACGGATCTACGATCAATACAAAGAACAGATAAAACAGTATAAAGGTACGGTGATCTCAGAGGATGGTAAGGATATGGGAAACGTGACTTATTATCTGGAGAATGCAAAGGAGTTTTATTCAGATTATGATGCGGCATTGGATCAGGCGCTGGATATCCTGAGCGTTCTTGTGGTTCCGGTCTGGTTTGCTGTTTGTATTGCCGTTACCAGCATTCTTTTTTTCAGGAGAAATCTGAAAAAGCCCCTGGAGCTTCTGGACGGGGCGGCAGAGCAGATCGCGCGTCAGAATCTGGATTTTGAAATATCCTATAAGAAGAAAGATGAAATGGGACGTTTGTGTGACTCTTTTGAGAGGATGCGGGCAGCGTTAAAAGAAAATAACCAGAAAATGTGGAGGCAGATAGAGGAACGGAAGCGCCTGAACGCTGCCTTTTCCCACGATATGCGTACTCCGCTGACCGTATTAAAAGGGCAGAGTGAAATGCTGGTGAATTATGTCCCTGACGGCAGGATGCCGCGGGAAAAAATCGTAACAACGGCGCAAACCATGCAGGCTCATATTTCCCGCATGGAAAACTATGTAGAGACCATGAACAGAGTTCAGAAATTAGAGGATCTGGAAATAAAAAAAGACCGGGTTTCAGCAGGGCTGCTGGGGGAACGCTTAAGGGATACCGGAAGGATTTTGTGTAAAGAAAAAGAATGGGAATACCGGGAATCCTTTCCCATGGGATGCCTTTGGATGGATTCGGATATCATCATGCAGGTGTATGAAAACCTCCTGGCAAACGCCGTGCGTTATGCAAAGAAAAAGGTCGTTGTAACAGCGTCCGTCAGCGGCGGATTTCTTGTGATAACCGTAGCGGATGACGGAAAAGGCTTTACACGTGAGGAACTTGAGAAGGCTTCCGAACCTTTTTACCAGGGAAGCGGGGAACGATCCGGCGGACACCTTGGAATGGGGCTTTATATCTGTAAGGTTTTGTGCGGAAAGCACGGGGGAAATTTAGAATTGTTCTGCGGAAACAAAGAAAATCCTGCATCCTTCTGTGAAAACAGCGGCAGGCTGTCTGTTCCCAGGGAAACCGGAGCCATTGTAAACGCCTCTTTCCAAATCGGTGAGCCAGAGGATAACAAAGCGGAAATCCGGAGAATGTAGCAAAGCAGAATGCGAATGTCCGCTTTACAATTCAGATTATGCGCATACAAATTTCCGTATATAGATAAAAAGTTGATAATTGTATTTTAAAATCTCCTTGTAAATCAAACAAGGAGGTTTTTTTATGGAAAATCGGAAAAGCATTAAAAATTACAGCAGTACCAAAAAACAGATCAGGATTAAAGATCTGAACCAGTATTACGGCAAGAAGCAAGTCCTCTGCGGCATAAACCTGACGATCGGGGAAGGGATGTTCGGCCTGCTTGGAAGAAACGGAGCGGGAAAGACGACGCTTATGAAGACTATGGCAGGACTTCTTCCAAAAAAAGAAGGAACCTTGGAAATCTGCGGCATTCCTGTGGAAAATGTCAGGGAAATACGCAGGATCATCGGATATCTTCCCCAGGATTTTTCCATGTATCCCGGGATGCAGGTACGGGAGGTTATGGACTATCTGGGAATTTTGTCGGGAATGCAGCGGAAAGAACGCAGAAAGCGCACCCGGGAACTTTTGGAGAAGGTCAATCTTGCGCACGCCTCCGGTCAGAAGGTAAGGACATTATCCGGCGGGATGAAGCGCAGGCTTGGTATTGCACAGGCATTGCTGCATGATCCTAAGGTATTGATCGTAGATGAGCCTACGGCAGGACTTGACCCGGAGGAACGTATCCGTTTCCGGAATCTTCTCTGTGATATCGCAAAGGACCGGATCGTGATTCTGTCCACCCATATTGTAGCGGATATCGAGGCGTCCTGCGAACAGATCGCCATCCTGAATGGCGGCAGGCTTTTGTTCCATGATACGGTAGCTTCCCTTATGGAATGTGCAGAGGGAAAGGTCTATGAGCTGGAAACAGACAGAAAGGGCGCAGAACAGATGAAGGAGCATTTTCCCATTACAGGTACCAGAACACAGGGAACCGGAATCTGTGTGCGTTTCCTTTCGGAAAATCCGGTAAAGGGAGCAAGAGCGTGCATGCCGAACATGGAGGATGCTTACATGCTCTGCCTTCACAGAGAAGAAATCAGGGGAGGTGAATAGGTATGCTGTTATTAAAGGAAAGCAAAAAGGTGTTTTTTTCAATTGTATTTGTGGTTTATTTTGCGGCAATGGTTCTGATGGCAGTAAGTCAGGATTCCATGGATTTCAGCGGCCAGAAGATCACTGAGCCCCAGCAGGGGGAAAATTATGGAACCAAAGCAGAGGAAATCCCGGAGGTTATCATGCCTGCGGCGTTAGAGGCCCTGTACAATGATTTCCTGAATAATTCCTATATCGCATATCCCATCGGCTTCTATAAGGAAGTAAAGCTGAACGATTCCAAACAAAAGGCTATGGCCGGAGTTCTGGAAAAGATCACAGGGATATCTGCGCAGGAGCTGATGCGGGAAGCAAAATCCGTACAGGATACAGAGAAAGAAACAGGCACAGGAGGAGAAGCAGCGGGAAGCAATGGAATCCGGATCGATGCAGAAGATATGGTCATTCAGGAGGACGGAAGCTATGCTTATACTTTGCCGGATGAAAATGTGAATGCAGGTGAGCAGACGGATGAGGCTTCAGCCGACGCTTTATCAGTATCTGTAAAAGAGAATCTGACCTATGCGGAGTTTAAAATGGCCATGAACAAGGCAGATGAGATCATCGGCGGCGGCTCTTCCTATAGAACAGATAATCTTGCGCATTTTTCCATGGTGCCGGTCACCTACGAGGAGGCTTTGGAGCAATACCGCCTTACCAAAGAAAAAGACCGTTTTACCGGAGGGTATGCCAGGCTTTTCAGTGACTATATGGTTGTGAGTATTATTTCCATACTTCCCGTTTTTCTTGCAGTGGCTCTTTGTTTAAAGGACCGGCAGTCAGGAATGGAGCAGATCATTTATACCCGTTGTATCCCGGCGTGGAAGCTGATAGGCGCCCGGTATCTGGCAGTCCTGTCTGCGGTCATGCTTCCGGAGATCTTGCTTGCCTATGTGTCCAATGCGTCCGTATGGGGACTATATCCGGGAGAAAGCCTTGATTATCTTGCGCCCCTGAAATATGCGGTGATCTGGCTTCTGCCCACAGCGATGATATCCGCTGCTGTGGGAATGTTTTTTACGGAACTTACCAAAACTCCCGTTGCCATTGCGATACAGGGCTTGTGGTGGATGTACGATATAAATCAGGGAATCTGGGAGGAAAACGGTTGCTCACTTTTCCGGCTGGCGCCCCGTCACAATACGATCGTGCGGACTCAGGACTGGTTTGAACACATGGATAAATTTGCCGCCAACCGAATTTTTTTCACCTGTCTTGCCCTGGCGCTTCTGGCAGCCACTATTTACGTTTACGAACAGAAAAGGAGGGGACGTCTGCATGGAAAAGATAAGAAAAAACGGAATTTCCGCGGCCTTGGAAATCGCACGTATAAATATCAGGCATAATTTTCGGGGGCATTTTGCCCTGGCAGCAGTATGTACGGTTCTGATACCGGTATTTTTCGGAACGGAAAATCTGTCGGCACAGGCGGCCGCTGCCCCTATGGAGCTGATGTTCTGTCTTACGGGGATCATACTTCTCACCCCTGTATTCCAGCCGGAGCAGAATCCGCAGATAGCGGATGTGGTAAATACAAAATACATTCCGGCGTCATGGGTATATATAATAAGAACAGTATATTCTATTCTGGCGTTACTTGCGCTGACCATGCTTTTTGCGGCATATATGAGCCTGCATCACTGCACCGTAACTTTTGCCCTGCTCTTCGGCGCATTTTCAGACGCCTTGTTTCTCGGTTCCCTTGGCTATATGTCGTCTGCCGTTACAAAAAATACGGCGGTTTCCTATATGCTGCCGCTGATCTACTATGCCCTGAACTATTCTGCGGGCGGCCGCCTTGGGAAATTTTATCTGTTTGGGATGATGAATGGGGACTACGCTCCGAATCTCTGGCTGTTTTTGGGAGGAATTTGTTTTTTGGCCGCAGGACTTGGAATATCTGCCGTTCGCAGATAGCCCGGGTAAACGTAACTGAGGATGGAAATAGGGGATGCATTTACTCGAGAAATTTATAATCAATAAATAAATTAAAAAAAATTTGAGAATCTTATTGACAAATGGAACCAACGGTGCTATCTTAAGAGCATAGATGTTAGCACTCCTTACAATTGAGTGCTAACAAATAGAAAAATCCGTTACTACAGAAGAAAGGAGCTGGGAAAATGGGAGATACGCTGGACGAACGCAAGAAACGCATTCTGAAAGCCATTATAAAGACTTATATGGAGACTGGAGAGCCCGTTGGTTCCAGAACGATTTCTAAATATACGGATTTAAATGTCAGTTCGGCAACAATCCGAAATGAAATGTCTGACCTGACAGATTTGGGATATATCATCCAGCCGCACACGTCGGCTGGAAGAATTCCTTCTGACAAGGGTTATCGTCTCTATGTAGATGAGTTGATGAAGGAGAAGGAAGATGAGATAGAAGAAATCCGAAACCTGATGATTGAGAAAACCGATAAGATGGAGAAGGTGCTGAAGCAGGTGGCAAAGGTGCTTGCATCCAATACCAACTATGCGACCATGATCTCCGTTCCGCAGTACAGCGGCAGTCGGCTGAAATTTATCCAGTTGTCCAGAGTAAACGAACTGCAGCTTGTGGCTGTTGTAGTTTGCGAGGGCAATGTGATCCGCAATCAGATCATCAATCTGGACGAGGAGATGGATGATGAAACAATTTTGAAATTAAATCTTCTTTTGAATACCAACCTGAACGGTCTTCCCATTCAGGATATCAATCTTGGAATGATCGCAAGGCTTAAAGAACAGGCCGGGATTCACAGCGGTGTGGTAGCTACCGTCCTTGACGCGGTGGCGGCGACCATACACGTGGATGAAGAGGATTTGGAAATATATACGTCAGGTGCAACCAACATTTTCAAATATCCGGAGCTTTCCGACAAGAGCAAGGCCAGCGAGCTGATTTCCACCTTTGAAGAGAAACAGCAGCTTGCGGAACTGGTTCGGGAGAGGATGTCAGATACTGAGAATACCGGCGTTCAGGTATATATCGGAGAAGAGCTTCCTATTCAGACCATGAAGGACTGCAGTGTGGTGACAGCGACCTACGAGCTTGGACAGGGAATGCATGGTACCATCGGGATTATCGGTCCTAAACGGATGGATTACGAAAATGTGGTAGACAGCCTGAAAACCCTGAAAATCGAACTTGATGAAATATTCAAGAAAAAGTTGGAATAACAGAAAGGCGGTAGAAAAAGCGTGTCAGAAGAAAATAGAACAGCATCTGAAGTACAGGAGGAAGGAAAGGACACTCCGGAAACCGAACCGGTGACAGAAAACCAGGAGCCGGAAACAGAAGAGACAGTCCCCGAAGAGCCATCCGAGGATTCCGGCCAGGAAGAACCTGCGGAGGAAACAGAGGAAGCTGCGGCTGAAGAGAAAACAGAAGGCAAGACAAAAGGTTCTTTCTTCGGCAAGAAGAAAAAAGACAAGGAGAAAGAAAAATTAGAACAGCAGGTTGAAGATCTGACCGACCGTCTGAAACGCAGCATGGCAGAATTTGATAACTTCCGCAAGCGTACCGAGAAAGAAAAAGCAAGCATGTATATCATCGGAGCGAGAGAGATTGTAGAAAAGATCCTTCCGGTGGCAGACAACTTTGAAAGAGGACTTGCGCAGGCGGCAGAAGGCGATGCCTTTGCAGACGGAATGAGAATGATCTATAAGCAGTTCATGACAACTTTGGATGAACTGGGAGTGAAGCCGATCGAAGCTGTGGGTAAGGAATTTGATCCGAATTTCCATAACGCGGTCATGCATGTGGATGATGAATCCGTAGGCGAGAATATTGTTGTGGAAGAGCTTCAGCGGGGATATACTTATAAGGATTTCGTAGTACGTCACAGCATGGTTAAGGTGGCTAATTAGGACTGCCGGGTATTACCATAAAGAAATCGGGATTTCATGAATCGGAATTCCTGTACAGATATAGTATAAACAGTAAATAACAATCATTTATAGGAGGATAAACATCATGGGAAAAATCATTGGTATTGACTTAGGAACAACGAATAGTTGCGTAGCCGTTATGGAAGGCGGCCAGCCAACCGTTATCGCAAATACAGAAGGAGCAAGGACAACACCGTCTGTTGTCGCTTTTACAAAAACAGGAGAACGTCTTGTAGGAGAGCCGGCAAAGCGTCAGGCAGTTACTAACGCAGAAAAGACGATCTCTTCCATTAAGAGAGAAATGGGTACGGATTACCGTGTAACCATCGACGACAAGAAATATTCCCCGCAGGAAATTTCCGCAATGATCCTTCAGAAGCTGAAAAAAGATGCGGAAGGATATCTGGGAGAAAAGGTTACGGAAGCTGTTATCACCGTACCTGCATACTTCAACGACGCACAGCGTCAGGCAACCAAGGATGCCGGTAAGATTGCCGGACTCGATGTAAAACGTATCATCAACGAGCCGACAGCGGCAGCACTGGCATACGGCCTTGACAATGAGAAGGAACAGAAGATCATGGTATACGACCTTGGCGGCGGTACCTTCGATGTTTCCATTATTGAAATCGGCGACGGCGTTATCGAGGTTCTTTCCACAGCCGGAAATAACCGTCTTGGCGGCGACGACTTTGACCAGAAGATCACAGACTGGATGCTTTCTGAATTTAAGAAGGCAGAAGGCGTTGACCTGAGCAATGACAAGATGGCGCTCCAGAGATTAAAAGAAGCCGCAGAAAAAGCAAAGAAAGAGCTTTCTTCCGCAACTACCACCAACATCAACCTTCCGTTCATTACTGCAACGGCAGAGGGACCGAAGCATTTTGATATGAATCTGACAAGGGCTAAATTTGACGAGCTGACACATGATCTGGTAGAAAAGACTGCAGAGCCGGTTCGCCGCGCACTGTCCGATGCAGGCATCACCGCATCCGAGCTTGGCCAGGTACTGTTAGTCGGCGGTTCTACCCGTATCCCGGCTGTACAGGATAAAGTAAAACAGTTAACAGGCAAAGATCCAAGCAAATCCCTGAACCCGGATGAATGTGTAGCGCTTGGCGCATCCGTACAGGGCGGTAAATTAGCAGGCGACGCAGGCGCAGGCGACATCCTTCTTCTGGACGTTACTCCGCTGTCCCTGTCTATTGAGACTATGGGAGGTATCGCAACCCGCCTGATCGAGAGAAATACCACGATCCCGACCAAGAAGAGCCAGATCTTCTCCACAGCGGCAGATAACCAGACAGCCGTAGATATCAACGTTGTACAGGGCGAGCGTCAGTTTGCGAAAGACAACAAATCCTTAGGCCAGTTCCGTCTGGATGGAATCCCGCCGGCACGCCGTGGTGTTCCGCAGATCGAAGTAACCTTTGATATCGATGCCAACGGTATCGTAAATGTATCTGCAAAAGACCTTGGTACAGGTAAAGAGCAGCACATTACCATCACAGCAGGCTCCAACATGTCTGATTCTGAAATCGATAAGGCAGTAAAGGAAGCCGCTGAATTTGAGGCACAGGATAAGAAACGTAAAGAAGCCATCGACACCAGAAACAATGCGGACTCCATGGTATTCCAGGTTGAGAATGCCCTGAAGGAAGCAGGCGATAAGCTGGATGCAAATGACAAAGCCGCTGTAGAAGCTGACCTGAACGCACTGAAGGATTTACTGTCCAAGACAGCAGGCGTGGAAGATATGACAGACGCACAGGTAGCTGAGATCAAGGCTGCTCAGGAGAAGATGATGGAAAGTGCACAGAAGCTGTTCTCCAAGATGTATGAGCAGGCCCAGCAGGCAGGCGGCGCAGGCCCGGATATGAGCAATATGGGCGGAGCTTCCCAGGGCGGAAATGAAGCAGGCTACGGCGACGACGTGGTAGACGCTGATTACAAGGAAGTCTGATCGATACTGATCACAGTAACTTCTAATAGATTAAAGGGCATAGGAATGAGAGAGCATGGCTGATAAAAGAGATTACTATGAAGTCTTGGGCGTGAGCAAAAACGCCGACGACGCTGAGTTAAAAAAAGCATATCGTAAATTAGCCAAAAAGTATCACCCGGATGTAAATCCGGGTGATAAAGATGCCGAAGCAAAATTCAAAGAGGCGACAGAAGCCTATACCATCCTCAGTGACGCCGATAAGAGAAGACAGTACGACCAGTTCGGTCATGCGGCCTTTGAAAACGGCGGCGGAGGCGGCGCGGGCGGCTTCGGAGGATTCGACTTCAACAGCGCTGATATGGGCCAAGTCAGCGTCGGCGTTTACCGGCCTGCCTGCCATCGCGGACGACAGCGGCCTGTGCGTCGACGCGCTGGGCGGCGC
>JAUNGB010000034.1:14991-49029 GCA_030524715.1 Eubacteriales bacterium
GATATTTTTGGCGATATTTTTGGAGATTTATTTGGCGGCAGCAGCAGGCGGCGTTCTAACAACGGACCGATGAAGGGCGCCAATCTTCGTGCGCGTGTAAATGTTACCTTTGAAGAAGCTGTTTTCGGCTGCGAGAAGGAGCTGGAGATCGTCCTGAAGGATGAATGTACAACCTGCCACGGCACAGGGGCAAAGCCGGGTACACAGCCGGTTACCTGTCCGAAATGTAACGGAGAGGGCCAGATTGTTTACACCCAGCAGTCCATGTTCGGCATGGTGCGGAATGTACAGACCTGTCCGGAATGTAACGGAACCGGTAAGGTCATTAAAGAAAAATGCAGTACCTGCCGGGGAACCGGATATACCTCTTCCAGAAAGAAGATTCAGGTATCTGTTCCTGCGGGAATCGACAGCGGGCAGAGCATCCGTATCCGGGAAAAGGGAGAGCCGGGAACCAATGGCGGTCCCAGAGGCGACCTGCTGGTAGAAGTAAATGTAGCGCGCCATCCGATTTTCCAGAGACAGGATATGAACATTTTCTCTACGGCTCCGATTACATACGCACAGGCAGCCCTTGGGGGCGAGGTGCGTATCAGTACGGTGGACGGCGAAGTAGCTTATGAGGTGAAGCCGGGTACCCAGACAGATACCAGGATTCGCTTAAAAGGAAAGGGAGTTCCTTCCCTCCGCAACAAGAATATGCGCGGCGACCATTATGTTACGCTGGTGGTTCAGGTTCCCACGAACCTTAATGAAGAGGCAAAGGAAGCTTTGCGCAGGTTTGACGAGGCATGCGGCAATACTTCCTCCGCATCAAAGGGCGGTTCCTCCGAAAAGCCGGAGAAAAAGAAAAAGAGCTTTATGGACAAATTAAAAGAAACCTTTGAGGAATAGGATAAGCCAAAACAGAAAGGAGAGTCCACTCAGAAGAGAACTTTGAATTGAGTGGCAGGAAACTATATGACATTACAGGAAGTGGCTGCTGAAACAGGAATAGATCTGGAAACTACCCTGGCGCGGTTTGCCAATATGGAAATGCTTCTGAAAAAGTTTTTAAAAAAATTTCCTGACGATAAATCCTTTCAGGAGCTTTCCCGGGCAATTGAAGCAGGGGATTATCCGGCGGCAGAACACGCCGCCCATACGCTTAAGGGTGTTGCCGGAAATCTTGGCTTTCAGGGATTGTTTGAGATCAACCAGAAAATTGTAGACGCCGTCAGAGCCGGAAATACAGAAGAAGCGGCAGGATATTTCCGGAAGGACAAGGAAATGTACGATAATATCGTTGCTGTTATTAAGCAGTTGGATTGATCTTACGCAGCAGTCTGGATTTTATAGATAAAATTATAGATAAAATTTGCGAAAAGAGGAGGAATCCTCTTTTCTTTTTTTTCGCATTCGTGTATTATAAATGGATAGCGCGGATATCATGAGGCAATTAAGGAGAGAAGCAGATGAGTGCGGGAATTGTATTTCAGCAGATGGTTATTATTTTTTTGTTGATCTTAACAGGTTATATTGTATACAAAAAAGGGATTATCAAGGGAGAAATATCCAAGGGAATTTCAGCATTGGTGGTAAATGTATGTAATCCGGCGATCCTCGTCAGGAGCGCCTTTGACCGTGATCCTTCCATAACGTACGATAAACTGCTTATGTCTGTCCTGGGGGCAGGGGTACTGTATGCCGTGCTGATCGCGGCTTCCTTTTTGTTTCCGAAGCTTTTAAAAACAGAAAAAAAGTGGGAAAAGCATTATTCCCTGATGTGCCTGTTTGGAAATACAGGATTTATCGGTATTCCTCTTGTATCGGCGGTGCTTGGAAGTCAGGCGCTGATTTATGTGGCTGTGGCAAACGCGTATTTTAACCTTCTGTTTTATACCTACGGCATATGGCTTGCGGATGGCGGCAAGAGCCGCTTTTCGTGGAAAAATTTCCTGAATGTGGGAAATTTTTCTATCATTGTTACCATCGTGTTATTTGTCTGGAATCCCAAGCTTCCTGCGGTGTTTACCAGTACCATTGACTATATGGCGGATACCACGACCTTCCTTGCCATGGTTGTGATCGGAATTTCACTGGCAAGGACTAACCTGAAATCTATTTTTACGGAGGTCAGGCTGTATCTGTTTATTGCCCTGCGCTTTCTGGCGCTTCCCATTGCGATCAGCTTCCTTCTGCGCCTTTTTATTAAGGACGATACAGTATATGGAGTGATGGTGCTTATGGCGTCCGTTCCGGTGGCAAACCTTCCGCTGATGCGTGTGGAAGAGACAGGAGGCGATGGCTCCATGCTGTCAAAGGGGATCATACTGAGCACGCTTTTTTCGCTGTTCACGATCCCGTTAGTAACATTATTTGTTTAGAACGTGTGTCATAGAGAAGCTTTAAAGAATAGAAGAAATCCGCGTAGCTTTAGATGCGCGGTCCAGGAAACAAAGGTTTATTGATAGAAAAGGCTTATTGATAGAAAAGGTTTATTGACAGAAAGGATAAACAGGTGAAAGCAAGCAGAAGTAAAAAAGCTTTTTGGAAAAAATGGCTTCCGCCATGGGCAATCCTTCCTCTTGTGAGTATTCTGGCAGTGAACTGCCTGGTTTACTGGGGAAGCGGTATTCTGACAGGCAGCTGTTATCACTATGATTTTACGACGGATTTGGATCGTATGGTTCCTCTGGCGCCGGAATTTGTCTGGATTTATATTCTGGCATTTCCGTTCTGGGCGTGTAATTATATATTGGCTGCTCAGAGAGGAAAAGATGGATTTTATCGGTTTGCAGCGACGGATCTTGCTGTTCATGCAGCTTGTTTTGTTGTGTTTCTTTTGATACCTACTACGAATATACGTCCGCAGCTTGCGGGCGATACCTTGTCTGAAAAAATGCTGATGCTTATTTATGAGCTGGATGGAGGGAACCATCCTTCCAATCTGTTCCCATCCATCCATTGCTATGTAAGCTGGCTTTGCTGGCGGGGGCTGAAGGGCGCAAAGGAAATACCCGGCTGGTATCAGCATTTCTCGCTGGTATTTGCCGTTTTGATCATCATATCAACGCAGGTACTGAAGCAGCATTATCTGGTAGACGCCGTCGCGGCAGTGGCGCTTGTGGAAATTTTCTGGCGCTTTTTCAGTAAGGGAAACCGCCGCCGGAAGGTGATGAGGTTTTTTGAACACGGATAAGCATGCGGTAAAGCGAAATGCGAATGTCCGCTTTACTGAATGAGCAGAAAATTCTGGAAAAAGAAAATAAACGGAGCAGGCAGGAACCAATAAGATTCAGGCTTATTTATGGAATAGCTGCATTAGAGCAATGATGTATTAGAATAAAGAGGAGAATGCTTATGAGATGGAATCGTTTTACTGTAAAAACAAAGACAGAGGCCGAGGATATGGTCATCTGCACACTGGCCGAGATCGGTATCGAGGGTGTGGAGATCCAGGACAAGCAGCCGCTGACGGAGCAGGATAAAGCGCAGATGTTTGTGGACATCATGCCGGAGGGACCGGAGGACGACGGAATCGCATACCTGAATTTTTATTTGGAAGAGGATGCGGATAAAGAAGAAATCCTCAAAAATGTCAGAGATGCTTTAGAAGAGCTTCGGGGCTTTATGGATATCGGGGAGGGAACCATCGAGGAATCCCAGACAGAGGATAAGGATTGGATCAACAACTGGAAGGAATATTTTCATCAGTTTTATGTGGATGATATCCTGATCGTACCCTCCTGGGAGGAAGTAAAGGAAGAAGACAGGGATAAGATGATCCTGCACATTGACCCGGGTACTGCTTTCGGAACAGGGATGCATGAAACCACCCAGTTGGTTATCCGCCAGTTAAAAAAATACGTGACAGAGGATACGGAGCTTCTGGATGTAGGTACGGGAAGCGGGATCCTGGGAATCGTGGCATTGAAGCTTGGAGCAAAGCATGTAGTGGGAACAGATCTGGATCCCTGTGCCATTCCTGCGGTTTCCGAAAACAAAGAGGCAAATCAGATCCCGGATGAGGACTTCGAGATGATGATCGGAAACATCATTGACGACAAAACCGTGCAGGAGAAGGTCGGCTATGAAAGGTATGACATTGTTGCCGCCAATATTCTGGCGGATGTGCTCCTTGGGCTTACCCCTGTGGTTGTAAACCATATGAAGAAGGGTGCTTATTATATTACCTCCGGTATTCTTGATGTGAAGGAAGAGGTTGTAGTCAATGCGGTGAAGGAAGCAGGGCTGACTCTGGTGGAGGTTACCAGACAGGGAGAATGGGTTTCCGTTACAGCAAGAAAGGACTGAGAGATGCTGCGTTTTTTTGTGGAGCCTCATCAGATCGAGGAAGAGAAGCACTGTATTCATATCATGGGAAGTGATGTAAACCATATTAAAAACGTCCTTCGTATGAAGGAAGGAGAAGAATTGTGGGTAAGCGACGGGGCAGGAAAGGAATACCATTGTATCATTGAAGACTGCACAGAGGACGAGGTACTGGCGCATATTTTATATGTCCAGGAGCCGGACTACGAGCTTCCCTGCCGGATTTACCTGTTTCAGGGCCTTCCCAAGGGGGACAAGATGGAGCTGATCATCCAGAAGGCGGTAGAACTCGGCGTATACCAGGTAATCCCCATGGAGACGAAGCGATGCGTGGTAAAGCTGGACGCCAAAAAGGCCGAAAAAAAGGTTTCCCGGTGGCAGCAGATCGCAGAGAGCGCAGCCAAGCAGTCCAAGAGGATGCTTATTCCCGGGGTTCATCCGGTGATGAGTTACCGGGAGGCCCTTTCCTATGCCGCAGAACTGGATGTTTTTCTGCTTCCCTATGAGCTGGCGAAAGGCATGAAGGACACCAGGGAGATTTTGCACTCTATTGTGCCGGGACAGTCCGTCGGTATTTTTATCGGGCCGGAGGGAGGCTTTGAGGAAGCAGAGGTGGAAAGCGCTGTTCTGGCAGGAGCGAAGCCCATTACCCTGGGACGCCGCATTCTTCGTACAGAAACGGCGGGACTTGCCATTTTATCGGTTTTAATGTTTCAGTTAGAAGGAGAATAGAGATTTATGGAAGCATATTTTGATAATTCCGCCACCACCAGATGCTACGAATCTGTAAAGGACATTGTGGTTAAAACAATGACGGAGGATTTCGGAAACCCTTCTGCCATGCATTTAAAGGGCGTTCAGGCAGAGCAGTATTTAAAAAGAACTTCACAGATTCTTGCGCGGCTGTTAAAGGTAAGCGAAAAGGAGATCCTTTTTACCTCCGGAGGCACGGAGTCCAACAATCTTGCCCTGATCGGCACGGCTATGGCCAATAAGAGAAGCGGAAACCATATTATTACTACGGCGGTAGAGCACGCCGCCGTGGCACAGCCCGCCGCTTTTCTTGAAGAGCAGGGATTTGAGGTGACATATCTGCCGGTAGATCATGAAGGCGTGGTAAAGCTGGATGCGCTGGAGGCGGCTTTGCGTCCGGATACCATTCTTGTGTCCGTGATGTACGTGAATAATGAAGTGGGCGCTGTTATGCCTGTGGAGCAGATCGGGAAAATGATCCGCGAAAAAAGCCCGAAGGCGCTTTTTCACGTGGATGCGATTCAGGCGTTTGGCAAATACCGTATTTATCCGAAAAAGCTGGGAATTGACCTTCTTTCCGTAAGCGGGCATAAGATCCACGGCCCGAAAGGCATAGGTTTTTTATATATTAGTGAAAAGGCGAAGGTACAGCCGCAGATCCTGGGCGGAGGCCAGCAGGGCGGAATGCGCTCCGGTACGGATAATGTCCCCGGGATTGCAGGCCTTGGGGCCGCGGCTTCGGAGATTTATGAAAATTTCGAAGAAAAAACAGAGCATTTGTATCAGTTGAAGGAACGTATGGCAGAGGGACTTTCAGCGCTTGAAAATGTGAGCATAAACGGAATGCCCCTGCGAAAGGGCGCTCCCCAGATCATGAGCGTATGCTTTCTGGGAATCCGAAGCGAGGTGCTTCTCCATGCTCTGGAAGAGCGGGGGATTTATATTTCCGCGGGAAGCGCGTGCTCCAGCCATAAACGTAAAGCAAGCAGTACGCTGACTGCCATGGGACTGCCAAAGGCGCAGATCGAAAGTACGGTACGCATCAGCTTTTCAGAAGAAAATACCTTTGAAGAGGTGGATTACTGTCTGAATGTGTTAAAGGAACTGGCGCCCATGCTGCGCAGATATTCCAGACACTGACAAGCCGCCTAAAATTAGACAAAAAGGAGAATCTACATGTTATTTCATGCATTTTTGATAAAGTACGCAGAAATCGCGATCAAGGGTAAAAACAGATATCTGTTTGAAGATGCTCTTGTAAAGCAGATGCGGATGGCATTATCCCGTGTGGAGGGGGAGTTTAAGGTAACGAAGGAACAGGGAAGAGTCTATGTTTTCTGTCCGGAAAGCTATGATTTCGATGAGGCTGTGGAGGCTCTCCAGAGGGTTTTCGGTATTGTGGGAATCTGTCCGGTGGTTATTTATGAGGATAAGGGCTTTGAACAGATGGCGGAGGACGTGGTTTCTTATATGGAGGCACGCTATCCCGGCTACGAGGGCAGCTTTAAGGTGTATACCAGAAGGGCAAAGAAAAGCTATCCTATGACTTCTATGGAGGTCAGCGCAGAGCTTGGAGGAAGGATCCTGGATGCATTTCCTCTGGCAAGGGTGGATGTTCACAATCCAGAACTTACCCTTTCTGTGGAAATCCGCGAAAAAATTTACGTTTATTCCGAAACGATCCCGGGACCGGGAGGAATGCCTGTGGGAACCAACGGAAAAGCTATGCTGCTTCTTTCCGGGGGTATTGACAGCCCGGTAGCGGGCTATATGATCGCCAAGCGAGGCGTCAAGATCGACGCGGTTTATTTCCATGCGCCGCCTTATACCAGCGAGCGGGCGAAACAGAAGGTGGTGGATCTGGCAGCTCTGGTAGCAAAATACAGTGGACCTATCCGCCTTCATGTGGTAAACTTTACAGACATCCAGCTTTATATTTATGACCAGTGTCCCCATGAGGAACTGACTATTATTATGCGCCGTTATATGATGCGTATTGCCGAGCATTTTGCAAAGGAGAGCAATTGCCTGGGGTTGATTACGGGAGAGAGCATCGGACAGGTGGCAAGCCAGACACTTCAGAGCCTTGCGGCCACCAATGAGGTGTGCACTCTTCCGGTATACCGGCCGGTTATTGGATTTGACAAGCAGGAAATTGTGGAAATATCCAGAAAGATCAATACCTTTGAGACGTCGATTCTTCCGTTTGAGGATTGCTGTACGATCTTTGTAGCAAAGCATCCGGTGACAAAGCCGAACCTGAATGTCATCCGCCGTTCAGAAGGGAAGCTTGCGGAAAAAATAGATGAGCTGGTAGAAGAGGCACTGCGTACAACAGAAGTGATCGAAGTGCAGTAAGTACATTAAGTACAGCAGGAGAGGCAGTAAGAGAGCATTGGACAAAAAAAGAGGAACTGCTCACAGTTCCTCCTATTGCTCCCTTGAATAAATCAGTCGATTACATACTGGCTGACAACCGCCATAACCTCATCCAGAGCAGCGCCGTCGGCATGGATATTCAGGTCGATGGGTTTGGATAAATCTAAACTGAAGATGCCCATGATTGATTTTGCATCAATGACATATCTTCCGGATACGAGATCAAAATCGCAGTCGAATTTGCTGATTTCATTTACAAATGCTTTCACTTTATCAATGGAGTTCAGTGAGATCTTAGCTGTTTTCATTGTGAGACCCTCCCTTAATATATTTTTCCTTTACAGCTATCATCTTAAACGTACCCCTGTGAAAAGTCAAGGTATAATAAGATAAAAAATTATGAATTTTCCATAAACGGTGAAAAATCGGAGGTATATAAATGAAAAAGAAGGTTGCGCTTCACAATTTGGGATGCAAGGTAAATGCCTACGAGGCGGAGGCTATGCAGCAGCTTCTGGAAGAGGCGGGCTACGAAATCGTGCCCTTTGAGCCGGGGGCGGATATTTATCTTATCAATACATGCACGGTAACTAATATTGCGGACAGAAAATCCCGGCAGATGCTCCATAAGGCAAAAAAAATGAACCCGGAGGCAATTGTTGTGGCAGCCGGATGCTACGCGCAGACTGATACAGGGAAGCTTGAGAAGGATGAGACGGTAGACCTGATCCTGGGAAATAACCAGAAAAAAAACATTGTGGAGGCTTTGGCGGAATATGAAGAAGCTCACTGCAAAGAGACTCATGTGATCAAAATAAACCAGACAAAGGAATACGAGGAGCTTTCCATTGATTCCACAGCCGGGCATGTGCGCGCATATATTAAAGTACAGGACGGCTGCAACCAGTTCTGTACCTACTGCATCATTCCGTATGCAAGAGGCAGGGTCAGAAGCCGCAGGAAGGAGGACGTTCTTGCAGAGGTCCGCGCACTGGCAGATAAGGGATATAAAGAAATTGTCCTTACCGGGATTCATTTAAGCTCATACGGAGTGGATTTTGGAAAAGGAGAAACAGAAACGCTGCTGACGCTGATCCAGGCTGTCCACGGAATTGAAGGAATCGAAAGGATCCGTCTCGGTTCCCTGGAGCCGGGAATCGTAACAGAGGAATTTGCCGCGGGAATAGCCGCGCTCCCCAAGGTATGCCCGCATTTCCATCTGTCCCTGCAGAGCGGATGCGACAGGACGCTTGCCCGTATGAACCGCCGTTATAATTCAGGAGAATATGCCCAAAGATGCGCCCTGCTCCGCAGATATTATGAGAATCCGGCTTTTACTACGGATGTGATCGTGGGATTTCCCATGGAAACAGAAGAGGATTTTTGGGAATCCTATCATTTTGTGGATGAAATCCATTTTTATGAGACACATATTTTTAAATATTCCAGACGCCGGGGAACCAAAGCCGCCGCTATGGAGGGACAGCTTACTGAGGCCGTGAAATCCGAAAGAAGCGATAAAATGCTTGAGCTTCATGACAGGCATGCCAGTGAATATGAAGAATCCATGCTTGGCAGGAAACTGGAGATTTTACTGGAAGAAGAGGTAATGATCAATGGTAAGTCCTGTTATATCGGCCACAGCCGGGAGTATATTAAAGCGGCCATAGAAAAGCAGGAAGGCTTAAAGGTCAATGATATTGTGACGATGCAGGCCTCCGGTTTTCTGGAAAAGCATTTAATGACAGGAAAAGTTTTGTTGTAAAACGGCGGAAAAATACTGAAAAATGCAGAAACGGACGCGCTTTTTAAAGATACAAAAAATTTTCATTGTATTTTACAGTGAATTATATTAAAATAGATATGAAATAATAGTAAGGACGTGAGAGAAAATGGCAGAGAATAATCTGGGAAATACCCAATATTTTAGGACAAAGCCGGATCAGGAGCTTCATGTAAAGGAGGTTTTGGATCTGGTCTACCTTGCAATGGATGAGAAGGGCTACAACCCGGTCAATCAGATCGTGGGCTATATTATGTCCGGTGACCCGACCTACATTACCAGCCATAAGGGTGCGAGAAGCATGATTATGAAGGTCGAAAGGGACGAGCTGGTAGAAGAGCTTTTGAACGAGTATATTAAAAACAGGTCCTGGGAACGCTGATATGCGGATTCTGGGATTGGATTACGGATCAAAGACAGTGGGCGTCGCAGTCAGCGACCCGCTGTGTCTGACCGCGCAGGGAGTGGAGACGATCTGGCGTAAGCAGGAGAATAAGCTCCGCCAGACTCTGGCGCGGATTGAAGAGCTTGTTTCGGAATATCAGGTAGAACGGATCGTGGTCGGATATCCGAAAAATATGAATAATACCATAGGAGAGCGGGCTGAGAAGTCTCTGGAGTTTAAAGAAATGCTGGAGAAAAGAACTGGTCTGCCTGTTGTGATGTGGGATGAACGGTTAACTACCGTGGAAGCGAACCGTACATTAATAGAGGTCGGAGTGCGCCGTCAGAACCGGAAGCAGTATTTGGATCAGTTGGCAGCCATTTTTATTTTGCAGGGATATTTGGATTCCCTGACCAATGGACAAGGATGAAGAGTATGGAAACAAAGATCAGATTTCAGTCGGAAGACGGAACGGTTACGGAATTTTATATTGAAGAACAGACCAGGATCGGAGGTACGGCTTATCTGTTGGTATCCGATTCGCCGGAAGAGGAAGCGTCCGCTTATATTTTAAAAGATGTGTCGGAAGATACAAGCCCGGAAGCCTGTTATGTTATGGTTGAAGACGAAGAAGAACTGCAGGCTGTTTTTAAAGTCTTTGAACAGATGTTGGAAGACGTGGATTTTGAAATGTAACTGACAGGAATGTCATTGGCATGTAACTAAGCGGAATAGGAATGTCCGCTTTGCCAGGCAAGAAACAGCAGTTTATTCTGTTACCTGAAAATAGGGTTAAATGGCGGAACAGATCGTTCCTGTTCTGCGGATTGATTGAGAAACAATAAAATGCAAGTAGCACGGCGGAATGGGAAGGTCCGCTTTACCGCTCTAAGAATGCCGTCGGCATTCTTAAATTTGTATGCCCGGAATAATATTTGCCCATTTTTACTCTGAAAAATGGATGCACGAACGGAGGCAGTATCGGGTAAAAGAATAAATTGCACACAATATGGAGGTGCAATGATTGAAAAACGAAAACAGTGAAAATTATAGTTACAAAAAAGGCGGCAGAAGCTATTATAATAATGGCAGCGCCAAAAAACAGGTAAACAAACAGAAAAACAACAGAAATACACAGCAGTACAAGCGTAATGATAAAATAACCAAGCCCATGTTCAAAAATCCGGTGAAAAGCAGCGGCCGCCGCAGCAGCCGCAAGTCCTCCAGACTGAAGGTCATTCCATTAGGCGGATTAGAGCAGATCGGATTGAACATCACGGCATTTGAATATGAAGACAGTATCGTAGTCGTAGACTGCGGTTTATCCTTTCCGGAGGATGATATGCTGGGGATCGATCTGGTAATTCCGGACGTCACCTACCTGAAAGAAAATATTTCCAAGGTAAAAGGCTTTGTGATTACCCACGGCCATGAGGATCATATCGGGGCCCTGCCATATGTCCTGAAGGACGTGAATGTGCCTATTTATTCCACCAAGCTGACACTGGGACTGATTACAAATAAGCTGAAAGAGCATAATCTTGTGCGTACAACCAAGCTGAAAGAGGTGAAGCACGGACAGGTTATCAATCTGGGAGATTTTTCTATTGAATTTATTAAGACAAACCACAGTATCCAGGATGCGTCGGCACTTGCCATCTACTCTCCGGCAGGGATCGTTGTCCACACGGGAGACTTTAAGGTGGACTATACCCCGGTATTTGGAGACGCTATCGATCTGCAGCGTTTTGCGGAGATCGGCAAAAAAGGCGTGCTGGCCCTCATGTGCGACAGCACCAATGCAGAGCGTCAGGGCTTTACCATGTCAGAACGTACTGTGGGGAAGGTTTTTGACAATCTGTTTAATGAATACAGGACAAACCGTATTATTATCGCAACCTTCGCTTCCAATGTGGACCGCGTTCAGCAGATCATCAACACAGCGTACCGTTTTGGCAGAAAGGTGGCAGTGGAAGGCCGCAGCATGGTAAATGTCATTACAACGGCCTCAGAACTTGGATATCTGAGGATTCCGGAGAATACTCTCATTGAAATCGATCAGGTAAAGAATTATCCGGATGAAAAGATGGTGCTGATCACCACCGGAAGCCAGGGCGAGTCCATGGCCGCTTTGTCCAGGATGGCAGCCAACATTCACAAAAAGATTACCATTAAACCAAACGATACGATTATTTTCAGTTCCAATCCGATTCCGGGGAACGAAAAAGCGGTTTCCAAGGTTATTAACGAGTTGTCCATGAAGGGGGCAAAGGTTATTTTTCAGGATGTCCATGTATCCGGCCATGCATGCCAGGAGGAAATCAAATTGATCTATTCCCTGGTACGTCCGCGGTATGCGATTCCGGTGCACGGAGAATACCGCCATCTGACTGCGCAGAAGCGGGTGGTAGAGGATCTGGGCATTCCAAAGGAGAATATCTTTATCCTTACTTCCGGAAACGTGCTGGAAATGGACGACCAGGGGGCTGAGGTGACAGGAACTGTTCATACGGGAACCATACTGGTAGACGGCCTGGGCGTGGGCGATGTGGGAAATATCGTCCTGCGTGACCGCCAGCATCTGGCAGAAGACGGGATTATGATCGTGGTCATGACCCTTGAGCGCCACAGCAACGTAGTGCTGGCAGGACCGGATATTGTTTCCAGAGGCTTTGTATATGTGCGGGAGTCTGAAGATTTGATGGACCACGCAAGAGAGGTGGTTGAAAATGCCCTGGATTCCTGTCTGGACCGCAACATTACGGACTGGGGAAGGATCAAGACAGTGGTGAAGGATTCCCTGAGCGACTTCCTTTGGAAACGTACCAAGAGAAGCCCTATGATCCTGCCGATCATCATGGAGGCATAAGGGAATGGACGCAATCAGCAGAAATGTCCATGTATTACTTACTGTGATCAAAAAGAGTGAGGTATACAGGGAATATAAGAAACAGGAAGAAATTTTAGATAAAAATCCACAGCTAAGGGAACGGGTAGACCATTTCCGCGCCGATAATTATAAGCTGCAGAATGAGTCAGGGAAGGACGACCTGTTTCAGGTGGCAGAACAGCTTTCACGGGAGTCCGCCGAATTACGGCGGATTCCTGAAGTGAATGCCTATCTGGATGCGGAGCTTGCCTTGTGCAAGCTTATCCAGAGAGTATTTCGGAATCTGGCGGATGGAATTGATATGCATGTTCCGTATCTGTAACAGGAATGCAGACGCTCAGTGCTCCTGGCGCCTGGAGTGTGTCTGAAAATTGCGGGAATGAATTTTTAAACACACTTTGGCGCGGGGAGAATCTTAGCTGCATTCAGAGTGGTACGAGATAATGGAGGTAAATATGGGAAACACAAGAGAACGGGTAGGAGCTGCCGGGGTTGCGCTGGCGGGAGGCGTCTTCAGGATTGCCCTGTACGTCTGCGTGGTTGTTTTGATTTTCTGGATCGGAAAATCCACCTATCAGTTTGGGTACGATGTTTTTAACCAGCAGCCTATGAATCCGGGAGAGGGGCAGGAAGTTACAGTAGTGATCAAGCAGGATACTTCTGTATATGGTATTGCCAAAATTCTGGAAAACAAAGGCCTGATCGAAGACGCCAAGGTCTTTTATGTCCAGGAAAAGATTTCCAATTACAGAGGCAAACTAAGGCCCGGTACATATTTGTTGAGTACCGCTTATACGCCGGCGCGCATTATGGCGATTCTGGCGGGCGATGTGGAGCAGGAGGGAACGGATTCGTGATCGTAGATGAGCGCATGCGGACCTACATCAATTCCCTGGATACGGGAAATACGCCTTTTTTGGAGGAATTGGAGCAGCGTGCCCTTGCATGCGGCGTCCCGATCATCCGAAGAGAGATGCAGAGCTTTATGAGGACGCTTCTGGCAATACAGCGGCCAAAGCGTATTTTAGAGGTGGGGACAGCCGTTGGCTTCTCCACACTTCTTATGTGTGAATATGGCGAGCAGGATGTTCAGATAACCACCATAGAGAATTACAAAAAACGGATTCCCCTTGCAAAGGAGAATTTTAGGAAGGCCGGCCGGGAACAGCAGATCACTTTGATGGAGGGGGACGCAGGACAGATCCTGAAGGAACTTGAGGGTCCCTATGACCTGATCTTTATGGACGCTGCCAAGGGGCAGTATATCCACTGGCTTTCCGATGTGCTCCGGCTGATGCGTCCCGGGAGTATTCTGTTGTCGGATAATGTGCTTCAGGAAGGGGATCTGATCGAGTCCCACTACCTGGTGGAGCGGCGTAATCGGACAATTTATAAAAGAATGAGGGAATATCTGTATGAGCTTACCCATCATCCTGATCTGACGACGTCCATTCTGCCCCTGGGGGATGGAGTAACCCTGAGTATTAAAAAACACTGAGTGTATCCGGAGGTAATATGAAAAAACCAGAATTATTAGTACCGGCAAGCAGCCTGGAGGTCTTAAAGATCGCGGTGATCTTCGGCGCGGACGCGGTATATATCGGAGGAGAGGCATTCGGCCTTCGTGCAAAGGCTAAGAATTTTTCAAAAGAAGATATGAGAGACGGCATTGCTTTTGCCCATGAACACGGGGTGAAGGTTTATGTGACTGTCAATATCCTGGCACATAATGATGACCTGGCGGGCGTCAGGGAATATCTGGCCGAACTAAAGGAACTGAAGCCGGATGCCCTGATCATAGCGGATCCGGGCATTTTTACGTATGCAAGGGAAATCTGCCCGGAGATCGAATGCCATATCAGTACGCAGGCAAATAATACCAACTACGAAACCTACCGTTTCTGGTATGCCCTGGGCGCAAAGCGCGTAGTGACCGCCAGAGAGCTTTCCCTTAAGGAAATCCGTGAAATCCGCGCGCATATTCCGGAGGATATGGAGATTGAGACGTTTGTCCATGGGGCAATGTGCATTTCCTATTCCGGGCGCTGCCTGCTCAGCAATTTTCTTACCGGAAGGGACGCCAATCACGGCGCCTGCACCCATCCCTGCCGCTGGAAATACTCCATTGTGGAGGAAAGCAGGCCGGGAGAATATATGCCTGTTTTTGAGAACGAGAGGGGCACCTATATCTTTAATTCCAAGGATTTATGTATGATCGGGCATATGGACGATATTCTGACCAGCGGTATTGACAGCTTAAAGATCGAAGGGAGGATGAAAACCGCCCTTTATGTGGCGACGGTAGCCAGAACCTACCGTAAAGCGATCGATGATTATCTGGAAAGCCCGCAGAAATATGCGGATAATATGGAATGGTACCAGGAACAGATTTCCAATTGTACCTACCGCCAGTTTACGACGGGATTTTTCTATGGAAAACCGGATGAGAACACACAGATCTATGACAGCAATACTTATGTGAAGGAATATACGTATCTTGGATATGCGGAAACTGTTGACGACAGAGGGTATGCTCAGATCACCCAGCGGAATAAATTTACAGTAGGAGAAAGCATTGAGATCATGAAGCCGGACGGCGCCAATCTGACGGCCATTGTCAGGGCTATTTATGATGAGGACGGCAATTCTGTGGAAAGCGCGCCTCATCCCCAGCAGAAGCTTTTGGTGGATCTGGGAGAAAAAATCAATGTTTATGATATCCTGAGACGGGCAGAAAGATAATATCCCCAAAATAATATCCGATTGTAAAAATCTGTCGTGTTGTATGAGGAAGAGAAAAGTAAAAAACCGGAATCGCATTTTGGAGTTTTGAGGC
Source organism: Eubacteriales bacterium (assembly GCA_030524715.1). Lineage (GTDB taxonomy): Bacteria > Bacillota > Clostridia > Lachnospirales > Lachnospiraceae > Blautia_A. The sequence continues at coordinate 30,332 of JAUNGB010000034.1, forward strand.
AATTGTTCCCGGGACGGCAAAACAGGCGGTTTTATGCGGAAAGTTCTTTTATAAGAACAAACCGGGATGGCGGATATTGATGGATTATGAGAAATGGCCGGGCAGGAATCTGGCGCCAGAGCAAGAAATCCCGGATTTTTTGCAGGAAGCATCAGGATTTTGCTGTCGATTTTAGGCGAACGAAAATGCCCGGTTTCAGCCACTTTCGGCTTGATTTCCCCATGAACGTTCAACTATAATGTCATTGATGTGAACGAGCAAACCGGATTAAGTTAGGAGGAAGGAGCCTCATGGAGAAATTAAATGTGGCAATTGCAGACGATAACGAAAAAATGGTTGAAATACTGGGTCGTATGATCGAAGAGGATAAAGACCTTACATTGGTCGGAAAGGCACATAACGGAGAAGAAATATGCAATATTATCAAAGAGAAGGAACCGGACGTAGTGGTTTTGGACATTATTATGCCGAAAGTAGATGGATTGTCTGTAATGGAGCAGTTTTTTCATGACAAAGAGGGAAGAAAAACACCGTCATTTATTGTTGTATCTGCCGTAGGGCAGGAACGGATCACAGAGGATGCGTTCAGCCTGGGGGCGGACTACTATATGCTGAAGCCGTTTGATAACCAGATGCTGCTCAACCGGATCAAACATATCCGCCGGGTAGGCGAGAAGAAGGTGCGGGACGTGAACCGGCAGCCCGTAAGGGAAGAGGCAGGTACATATTCAGCAAGAAACCTGGAAACAGACGTAACAAATGTGATCCATGAGATCGGAGTTCCGGCCCATATTAAAGGATATCAGTATTTAAGGGATGCGATCATTTTGTCAGTGAATGACATGGAAATGCTGAATTCTATTACCAAGATCCTGTATCCAACTATTGCAAAAAAGCATCAGACAACGCCCAGCCGCGTGGAACGCGCCATCCGTCACGCCATAGAGGTGGCATGGAGCCGGGGAAAAATGGACACGATCGATGAATTATTCGGGTATACGGTAAGCACGGGAAAAGGAAAGCCTACCAATTCAGAATTTATCGCGCTGATCGCAGATAAGATCAGGCTGGAATATAAAAATCACTCTTTCCAATAAGATAGTTTTGCGATATAATAAAGCCATTATAGACAATATTCATATCTGTAATCAAATTGTAATTATAAAAATTATGAATAATTACAAGAAGGTTACTGTCCATACCTACGGAGTGAACAGTAACACAAAAAGTAACTACTAAGGAGGGGTAATTACGGATGAAGAGGATCTTATTTGCAACATCGGAGGCGGTACCATTTATTAAAACGGGAGGATTGGCTGACGTAGCAGGAGCTTTACCGAAATGTTTTGACAAGCGTTACTTTGATATCCGCGTGATTTTACCAAAATACGCATGTATGAAGCAGGAATGGAAGGACAAAATGGAATATGTCACCCACTTCTACATGGATCTTGGCTACAAGAACTGCTATGTTGGAATTATGCAGATGGAGTATGAAGGTATTCAGTTTTATTTTATCGACAATGAGTACTATTTCAGCGGCCCAAGACCATATGACGGCGGAGTGTGGGATCAGGAGAAATTTGCGTTCTTTTCCAAAGCGGTTCTGTCCGTTCTTCCTGTGATTGGTTTCCGTCCGGACATCATCCACTGCCATGACTGGCAGACTGGTCTTGTTCCGGTATATCTGCATGATTCTTTCCAGCAGAACGAATTTTTCTGGGGAATAAAGACGATTATGACGATCCACAATCTGAAATTCCAGGGTGTGTGGGACGTGAAGACAGTGAAGGAAATTACCGGACTGTCCGACTATTATTTCACTCCTGATAAGCTTGAGGCTTATAAGGATGCAAACTATTTAAAAGGCGGTATTGTATTTGCGGATGCGGTTACTACCGTCAGCAGTACTTATGCAGAGGAAATTAAGACTCCGTTCTACGGCGAAAGACTGGATGGACTCATGTGCGCACGTTCCAACAGCCTGCGCGGGATCGTAAACGGTATCGACTATGATCTGTTTAACCCGGAAACAGACCCGCATATTACTCAGAATTACAATGCAACCACATTCCGTAAGGAAAAAGTGAAAAACAAACTTCAGCTTCAGAAGGATCTTGGTCTTAAGGAAGATCCGGAGGCTATGATGATAGGTATTGTTTCCCGTCTGACAGATCAGAAGGGCTTCGATCTGATCGCGTACATTATGGACGAGCTGTGCCAGGATGCTGTCCAGATCGTAGTTCTGGGTACCGGCGACGAGCGCTACGAAAATATGTTCCGCCATTTTGACTGGAAATACCATGGCAAGGTTTCCGCCCAGATTTACTATGATGAACCGTTGTCGCACCGTATTTATGCAGCGTCCGATGCTTTCCTGATGCCGTCCCTCTTTGAGCCGTGCGGTTTAAGCCAGTTAATGAGCCTGCGTTACGGGACTCTTCCAATCGTCCGTGAAACAGGCGGACTGAAGGATACGGTAGAGCCTTATAATGAGTTCGAAGGAACAGGAACAGGCTTCAGCTTCCGCAATTATAATGCCCATGAGATGCTGTATACCATCCGTAATGCAGAGCGTGTATTCTATGATAAAAAGCGTGAATGGAACAAGATGGTGGACCGCGCCATGGCAAAGGATTTCTCATGGAATAATTCTGCTCGCCAGTATGAGGAAATGTACAACTGGCTCATCGGGGAATAAAGAGAAGAACGGATTTTTTCTGAAAGATTTTTAAAAAGTTTTTTCTGAAAAAGATTTCTTTGAATAATAATCCGTCTTTTCAGGGATACTACCTACTGTAATGAAAACATGAGGAGGTAGCATCATGACAGACATTTCAGAATTAGATTTACAGAACCTGCGCCATCTGATCGGCGGCTTTGACACCACTCACTGTAAAATGCAGGACTATGCGGAAAAGGCGACGGATATGGAGGTAAAACAATTCTTCCAGAAATCCGCGCAGTCGGCACAGCAGACCAAGCAGCAGTTAATGCAGTTTTTACAATAGGAGGTGGCAGCATGAACGAGAAAGCAATGGTAGCAGATACGCTTGCGGGAATCAACGGCGAGCTGGTACGTTACGGGGAAATGATCCCCCAGACTGAAAACATGCAGTTAAAACAGACACTGAAGCAGATCCGCAATCAATGCGAGATGTCTCAGGAAGAGATTTACAATATTGCACGTTCCAAGGGCTATTATGTACCCGCCGCCAAAGCCACCAGAGACGAAGTGGATCACGTACGTTCCATTTTGACCCAGGGCTGATAACGGACAGACAAAAGAAGAGCAGAGGGAGAAGATTCTTTCGGGGATCTTCTCCTTTTTTATAAAAAATTCATAACGAAGTGCTTGACAATTGGGGAAAATTATAATAGTATGTAAGATAGAAAACACGAACATAGGTTCGCTAATATATAGAAAATAAGGAGAATATAGAAAATGATCAGTGAAGAGAAGAAAAAGGCGCTGGAAGCAGCCCTTGGACATATTGAGAAGCAGTATGGTAAAGGCTCTGTTATGAAACTGGGGGAATCCGGAGCCAGTATGCAGGTAGAAACCGTTCCTACAGGCTCCTTAAGCCTGGACATTGCTTTGGGGGTGGGCGGTGTTCCCAAGGGACGTATCATTGAAATTTACGGGCCTGAATCAAGCGGTAAGACGACCGTAGCCTTACATATGGTTGCCGAGGTGCAGAAGAGGGGAGGCATTGCGGGATTTATTGACGCCGAGCATGCTCTTGACCCTGTATATGCCAAGAATATCGGCGTAGATATTGACAATCTTTATATTTCTCAGCCGGACAACGGGGAACAGGCATTGGAAATTACTGAGACAATGGTGCGCTCCGGCGCGGTGGACATTGTGATCGTAGACTCTGTTGCCGCACTGGTTCCCAAGGCAGAGATCGACGGAGATATGGGCGACAGCCACGTGGGCCTTCATGCCCGCCTGATGTCCCAGGCGCTGCGCAAGCTGACGGCGGTGATCAGCAAGTCCAACTGCGTGGTCATCTTTATCAACCAGCTCCGTGAGAAGGTCGGCGTAATGTTCGGCAATCCCGAGACGACCACAGGCGGCCGCGCCCTGAAGTTTTACGCTTCCATCCGCCTGGATGTAAGACGTGTGGAAACATTGAAACAGGGAGGGGAGATGGTAGGAAACCATACCCGTATCAAGGTCGTGAAGAATAAAGTCGCCCCGCCCTTTAAGCAGGCAGAATTTGATATCATGTTCGGTACAGGAATTTCCAAAGAGGGAGATATTCTGGATCTGGCGGCAGAGTGTGCGGTTATCAATAAGAGCGGCGCATGGTATGCCTATAACGGCAGTAAGATTGGCCAGGGCCGTGAAAATGCCAAGACATTCCTCAAGGAGCATCCGGATATCTGCGACGAAGTGGAAAAGCAGGTAAGGATCCATTACCATCTCCTTCCGGACAGTGCGGACGCAGAGCTGAAAAACGACAAAGAGAAAGAAAAGGCAAAAAAGACAAAAGAAACAAAAGATAATGCGCCTGAGATGGCTGAGCCTTTCGTGGAAACAGAAGCGCCTGCCACAGAAGATATTCCGGAAGAGGTATAAAAACCCATGCCGGAGATTACAGACGAACAGAAGCAGGCCCGCATCAAGGCGATGCGTCTTTTAGAGCATATGGACCGTACGGAGAAAGGGCTGGCCGACAGGCTTGGGCAGGCGGGATTTTCCGACGGCGCAGTACAGAATGCCATGGATTATGTAAAGTCCTTTGGATATATCAATGATGCAAGGTATGCCCGGAGCTATATTTCCGGCAGGCTTGATAAGAAAAGCAAACAGCAGATATTACAGGAATTGTATCGGAAGGGCGTAGACAGGCAGACAGCACAGGAGGCATGGGAAGAGGCCCGGGAGCTGGAAGAGCCGGATGAGCGAGGTCTTATCCGCCGTACCATAGAGAAGAAGTATTCTCCGGGGGAGGAACTGGATGAGAAGGGCATGCGCCGTCTCTATGGCTGCCTTGCCCGGAGAGGATTTCGGCAGGAGGACATTTTTTCTGTTTTTGACGAGATGGAAATAAGAAAAATTTAAAACAAATGATCAGAAAAGATCAGAAAAAATTTGAAACAAATGATTAGAAAAACTTGACATAATTATCAAAAACAGATAAACTTGTATTGTTGTATTTGTACAATGAAAACTAAATAAGGAGGTGCTCCTGTGACAACAATTATTGTTGCAATTGTTGCTGTGGTAGTCGCGCTGCTTATTGCGGTTCCTGTTACTTGCAAGGTTGCTGTTGACAACAAGATCAAAAAGGACGCTGAGATTGTTGGGACGGCCGAAGACAAAGCAAGAAGTATTATAGATCAGGCTTTGAAAACAGCTGAAACTAAAAAAAGGGAAGCTTTATTGGAAGTAAAGGAAGAATCTCTCCGTACAAAGAACGAATTGGAGAAAGAAACCAAGGAACGTAGAAATGAACTGCAGAAATATGAGAAGCGTGTCTTAGCGAAAGAGGAATCTGTAGATAAGAAGGCTGATGCAGTTGAGAAGCGTGAGGCAGAGTGCACGGCAAGGATTGCCGAAGTGCAAAAAAAGGAAAAGAGAGCAGAAGAACTTGAATTGAAGGGAGTACAGGAACTGGAACGTGTTTCCGGTCTGACCTCCGAACAGGCAAGAGAAGAGTTGCTCAGATCTGTGGAAGATGATGTCAAGGTGGATGTGGCAAGGCTCTATAAGGAATTGGAGAACAGGGCTAAGGAAGAGGCCGACAAGAAAGCGAAGGAATATGTGGTAAATGCCATCCAGAAATGTGCGGTAGACCATGTATCCGAAGCAACTATTTCTGTGGTACAGCTTCCAAGCGACGAAATGAAAGGAAGGATCATCGGGCGTGAAGGACGTAATATCCGTACGTTAGAGACAATGACAGGAGTGGATCTGATCATTGATGATACCCCGGAAGCTGTCGTATTGTCCGGATTTGATCCGATCCGCCGTGAAGTAGCCAGGGTGGCCCTGGAGAAACTGATCGTGGACGGCCGTATCCATCCCGCAAGAATCGAAGAAATGGTAGAAAAAGCCCAGAGGGAAGTGGAATCCCAGATTCGCGAAGAAGGAGAGGCGGCGGCCATGGATGTTGGCGTCCATGGAATCCATCCGGAGCTTTTGAAGCTTCTTGGGCGCATGAAATTCCGTTCAAGCTATGGACAGAATGCTTTGAAACATTCTATTGAGGTAGCTCAGCTATCCGGGATCCTTGCAGGGGAAATCGGCGTGGACGTAAGGATTGCCAAGCGTGCCGGACTTCTCCATGATATCGGTAAATCCATTGACCATGAGGTGGAAGGTTCCCATATCCAGATCGGCGTGGATCTTTGTAAAAAATACAAGGAATCCCCAATTGTTATCAATGCAGTTGCCGCCCATCATGGTGACGTCGAGCCGGAATCGCTGGTGGCATGTATTGTACAGGCGGCTGACGCGATTTCAGCGGCAAGACCTGGCGCGAGAAGAGAAACTCTTGAGACTTACACTAACCGTTTGAAACAGTTGGAGGATATTGCCAACGAATTCAAAGGAGTTGACAAGTCTTTTGCCATTCAGGCAGGCAGGGAAATCCGTGTGATGGTAGTGCCAGAGCATGTCAGTGATACGGACATGGTTCTGCTGGCAAGAGATATTTCCAGACAGATTGAAGCGGAACTGGAATATCCGGGTCAGATTAAAGTGAATGTGATTCGGGAGAGCAGAGCAGTAGATTATGCAAAATGATACCGAAGCAGAACCGGATTTACTTATCAAAGTTCATTATTCAATGTATATAAGAGGCCGTGTGGAATAAATTTCCACACGGCTTTTGTCATGGTGGAATTTGGCTTAAAATTGTTGCCTGCAAAATGTCCTTTCCGGGTTATGGGAATAAATTTCCGGACACGCCCTGGTTCTAAAATCAGGAACGGTTTCGTAGACTGGTACAGGGTGAAGATATGGGAAAAAGAATCAGTCATTATGAAATAAAAAGATTTCCGGCATGGCAGATATTTCTTATTGGTTTTTTTCTGGGAACGCTTCTGCCGAATGTGATGTGGAAAATGGAATGGAGACAACAGACAATGGCGTCCGTTTATTTATTGGGAACCTTTGCCGGACAGAATATGGAAGCAGGAGAGTATTTCCGGGAGGTTTTAAGGAGAAGGGGAAGCTATTTCCTGCTGTCGGCGTTCTGCGGAATTTCTGTATTTGGGGTTCCTCTTGCAGTCCTTGGTATTTTTATGCTTGGAGCGGAAATCGGTATGCTGTTGACGATTTCTATCCTTCAGTTTGGTCTTTCGGGAGGCGCTGTTGGGGTCGGACTTTTATTTCCGCAATATCTTGTATATCTCCCTGTGCTGTTTTACCTTCTGTCTGCTGTTTACCGGCAGTCCATGGAAATATGGAAGAACAGGGGACTTTTTCCCCGGAAGGCATATCAGTATGGAATCCGTATATTGCTGGCAGGAATTTTTTATTTTGGAGGAGTTTTGCTGGAAGTATATATAAATCCGTGGGTTACAGAAACGATTATAAAAAGTTTAAATATATTTTAAAAATATTTTGCGATTCTTTTTACAAGATATAGTGGTGGTTGACCATAATTTTTTCGATATTTGGTGGTTTGTGTCGAAAATGCTGATTTTATGGGATTTTTTTGAAAAAAAAGGGTTTGATTTTATGTAAAATACCAAGTATAATACAGCTATGTTTTTAGTTACGAAGCGCGGGCGGAATGCTTTGCACGAAGATTGGATATTCGAAGTCAAATATGTGGGGAGCAGAGAATTGTATGGAACAAGAGATACAGGGATTTATCGAATATTTGCACAATACAAAAAAGACCTCCAATAATACGGAAGTATCTTATGAGAGAGATCTGAAAAAGATGACGGCCTACTTTTACGAGAGAGGGATCAGGGATATCACAGAGGTTCGCGAACTGGATCTGCAGGGATATATCAATGAAATGGAACGTAAGAATTTTGCATCTGCTACAATATCCAGAAGCGTTGCGTCCATCAGGGCGTTATTTCAGTATCTTTTTAAGACGGGAAGGATTCAGGACGACCCGTCCGAACGGCTGAAGCCGCCTAAGGTAGAGAAGAAAGCGCCGGAGATATTGTCTGTGGAGGAAGTAGACAAGCTTTTGAAGCAGCCGTCGCTTGATACTCCTAAGGGGATTCGCGACACTGCAATGCTGGAGCTTTTATATGCCACAGGTATGCGCGTCAGTGAACTGATTCATTTGCGTACGACAGATGTCAATCTTTTGTTGGGTTATGTAACCTGCCACGAAAATGATAAAGAGCGCATCATACCGATCGGAAGTGTCTGTGTGAATGCATTGTCAGAATATATGAACCATGCCAGAAGCCATTTCGTCAAGGACGAAAAGGAAACCATGCTGTTTACCAATTGCTCCGGAAAGGCCATGAGCCGTCAGGGATTCTGGAAGGTTTTGAAGGGATACGCGGACGACGCCGGTATTCAGGGGGATATTACCCCGCATACCCTGCGGCATTCTTTTGCCGTCCATATGCTTCAGAATGGCGCGGATGTCAGGAGCGTTCAGGAAATGCTCGGCCATGCTGATATTTCTACTACTCAGGTTTATCTTGCCATGAATATGAAGAAAATGCGGGATGTGTATATGCGTGCCCATCCCCGGCATTAGAGCGTGTTTGAACGCAGATCATGCAGCGACCTGCGTTCATGAGCATATAGCAAAGCAGAATGCGAATGTCTGTTTTACCGATGAAAAGAGATACAGAAGCCCCCGGATTTTATCCGGGGGCTTTATAACATATGAAAAATATTCAACACATTTCTGCAATGGTATACAGTAATTTCTCAGATTCTTCCCATCCGAGGCAGGCATCGGTGATGGATTTGCCGTAGACATGTTCGCTGCCGATTTTCTGATTGCCCGGTTCAATATAACTCTCTATCATCAGCCCTTTAACCAGTTTGTGCAGATCAGGGTCTACCATACGGCTGTGCAGAACCTCTGAAGCAATTCGGACCTGCTGCTCATACTGCTTATTGGAATTGGAATGATTGGTGTCGATGATAACCGCCGGGTTTTTCAGGTTCTTTTCCTGATATTTTTCGTAGAGGAGGCGTAAATCCTCATAGTGATAGTTGGGAATGGCTTCTCCATGCTTATTGACCGCGCCCCGCAGAATTGTGTGGGCCAGTTCATTTCCCGTAGTTTCCACTTCCCAGCTTCGGTAAATAAACCGATGTGCTCCCTGAGCCGCAACTACGGAATTAAGCATGACGCTGAAATCACCGCTGGTAGGATTCTTCATTCCTGCGGCAACATCCATGCCGCTGACAGTAAGCCGATGCTGCTGATCCTCTACTGAGCGTGCGCCGACAGCTACATAAGAAAGAAGGTCGGAGAGATACCGGTAATTTTCAGGATAGAGCATTTCATCCGCACAGGTGAAACCGCTCTCTTTGATGGCGCGGATGTGCATTTTCCGGATGGCCACAAGTCCGGCAAGCATATTCGGCTTCTTTTCCGGATCCGGCTGATGGACCATTCCTTTATAACCTTCTCCGGTAGTTCTTGGCTTATTTGTATATACTCTTGGTATGATCAATACTTTATCTGCAATCTTCTCCTGAACCTTCCGCAGCCTTAAAATATAATCACAGACAGCATCCTCATTATCTGCGGAGCAAGGTCCGATGATGGCGAGAAATTTATTGGATCTGCCGGTAAGGACATCGCGGATTTCCTGGTCGCGTTTTTCTTTTAAGGCTTGAATGTCTGCATCAATGGGATATTGGTTGCGGATTTCTTCAGGCGTCGGTAATTTCTTGATGAATTCGAATCCCATAGCTTTATCTCCTTTGCGTTTTCTTTGCTTCCGGCATTCATTATAAACTATTCTTTTCTGATTGTCGATAGGGAAATTCCTCTTTCCGAAGCTGAATCCTAACTATCCCGGCTGTCCTGTACAGTGGTTTTGCCGGCAGGTTTTTCCAGACGGAAAAGTGAGAACAGATGCAGAAGCGTCCGCACCAGCTCGCTTGCAAGAATTCCATAAAGATATCCGCGGATTCCGATCTGAGGAATACAAAAAAGTACAAATGCGATACGGATGCTTACGGAGAGAGCGTTGTTGAACAGGCAGACGCCCGCCTGGCCCAGCCCGTGAAGAATACTGGACAGAGCTGTATTCATGTATAAAAATGGACAGATAAACGCCATTGTACGGATATAGGTTCCCGCAGTGGGGCTTTTAAACAGAAGAGTTCCCGCCGGTTCTCCAAAAAAGAAAAAGCCCAGCGCGCACAGGCCGCCCAGAAGGATACAGGAGCCGCAGGTACGCACAGTTACATACCGGATCCGTTTCTGATAACCCAGCGCCTGAAGCTCTGCAATGGACGGCATCAGCATAACGGAAGCCGAGTTTGTGACTGTGGCCGGAAAAAGGATCACCGGCAATGCCATTCCTGTGAATACTCCGTATACGCTGAGGGCTTCCCCCGCATCCAGCCCGAATGCCCGGAGCCTTTGAGGGATCAGAACTACCTCGATACTGCTTAAAAGGGTCAAAAGCAGGCGGTTCAGGGTCAGAGGAAAGGACAGAAGGATAATAGAATGAAGTTCTTTTAGAGGATGAGGGATTTTGAAGGGGCTGTAGGTATTTTTACGGAAATCCACACCGATCACAAGCAGGCTTACAAGGACAGAAACGATTTCGCCTGAAAGCGCGCCGCCGACGGCAATGACAGGAGTGACCGGGCGGCCTTCCGACAGAATAACCAGGTACAGAAGATACGTGACGGCCACGCGCGCAGCCTGCTCCAAAAGCTGGATGGAGGAAGGGATCCCTGTTTTTTTCCGGGCGAAAAAATAGCTGTTGATACAGTTATGTATGGCGCTTAAAGGAAAGCTGAAGGAGAGAAGCCGTATTAATGAAAGAGTGCGCGGCTCTTTTAAAATTTGTTCTGCAAAAAATTCAGCATGGCGCCATATAATGACAGAGAGAATCAGGGATAAAGAAAGCGCGGCGAACGTTCCGACAGACAGACAATCTCTTGCTTCTTTTTCCTTTCCAAGGGCAGTGCGGGAAGCTGTCAGCCGGGAAATGACAGTCTGGACGCCAGAGGTTGTGAGCGCCAGTACCAGCGTCTGCAAGGGAACGATAAGCTGATAGATTCCTACGCCCTGTGCACCAATGGAATGGGAAAGGAATACTCTATAGAAGAATCCGATCAGCCGGCTGATGATCCCGGCGCAGGTCAATATCAGTGTCCCCCTTAAGAAGTGCTTTTTCGACATAATTTACAACCTGTACCTTTTTTGCCATTATATGTACAAAACAGCCTTGACAGAACCGGATATTTCTGATACAGTATTCCATGAAATCCGACGAAAACACTGGGAATTAAAGGGGTGAGTTCATGAAACTGTCAACAAGGGCAAGATATGGGCTTCGTGCTCTCATCGACGTAGGCTTATACAGCGACACAGAGACTGTCTCAATCCAGAGTATTGCTAACAGACAGAATATTTCCGTCAGCTATCTGGAACAATTAATGGCAAAGCTTAAGCGCGCCGGATTAGTTGAGAGTACCAGAGGCGCCTGCGGCGGTTACCGTCTTGCCAGACCTGTGGAGGAAATTTCGGTGGGAGATGTTCTTCGTGTGCTGGAGGGAAGCCTGGAGGCAGTGGAATGCTCCGGAAATGAAGAGAACAGCAGTTGTAAGAGCGCGGACCTGTGCGTGGCAAAGTACGTCTGGAAGCGCATTAACGACAGCATTACGGAGGCTGTGGACACCTTAATGCTCGGAGAATTAATAGATGAAAGCCGGAAGAAACAAATGCAGTTCAGGAATAAAGATTTATAAGACATAAGTTAAATTAACTGGCACAACAGGTTAAGTTATAATAAGCAGCCGGCTTACGGCTGACTTTCCAATTTGGTAATAGGAGGACAAAAAAATGGGAAAAATGATATATCTGGATAATGCTGCAACCACAAGGACAGCTCCGGAGGTGGTACAGGCAATGATGCCGTATTTTTCAGAATTATACGGAAATCCTTCCAGCGTTTATGATTTTGCCGGAAGGAGCAAAGAAGCGGTTGACAGGGCGCGGGGACAGATCGCCGGGGTCCTGGGCGCTAAAAAAGAAGAAATTTATTTTACGGCAGGAGGAACGGAATCTGATAACTGGGCGTTAAAGGCAGCCTTTGAAGCATATAAAGCAAAGGGAAACCACATTATCACTACAAAGATCGAACATCATGCGATTCTGCATACCTGCGAATATCTGGAAAAGAACAGAGGCGCGCGTATTACTTATCTGGACGTGGATGAGAACGGCATCATTCGTCTGGAAGATCTGGAAAAAGCGATCACTCCGGAAACGATCCTGATTTCCGTTATGTTTGCCAATAATGAGATTGGTTCCGTTCAGCCGATCAAAGAGATCGGTATGATCGCCAGAGAGCACGGCATCCTTTTCCATACTGACGCAGTGCAGGCATTCTGCCAGCTTCCCATCAATGTGGATGAATGCGGCATTGACATGCTCAGTTCCAGCGCACATAAGATAAACGGGCCAAAGGGAATCGGTTTCCTTTACATTCGTAAGGGAGTGAAAAACCGGTCCTTCATCCACGGCGGGGCACAGGAACGGAAACGCCGTGCAGGTACGGAAAATGTCCCGGGAATCGTAGGCTACGGCGTGGCAGCTCAAAGAGCCTGTGACTCTATGGAAGAGCGGACCGATAAGGAACGCAGGCTGCGGGATTATCTGATTCAGCGGATTACCACAGAGATTCCGTATGTGAAGCTGAATGGCCATCCGGAAAAAAGGCTTCCCAACAATGTAAACGTAAGCTTTCGGTTTGTTGAAGGAGAATCCCTGCTTTTGATGCTGGACAGCTATGGTATCTGCGGATCCAGCGGTTCCGCCTGCACATCAGGTTCCCTGGATCCGTCCCATGTACTTCTTGCCATTGGACTTCCTCATGAAATCGCGCACGGTTCTCTGCGTTTGACATTAAGCGAGGAAACTACCAAAGAAGATATTGATTTTACTGTGGATAAGCTGAAGGAGATTGTACAGAATCTGCGGAATATGTCGCCATTGTATGAAGACTTTATGAAAAAGCAAAAATAAGAAAATATAAAAAATAAAATAGGATAAGATCAAAATACCGGTCAGGAGGAAATTATAATGTATAGTGAAAAAGTAATGGATCATTTTCAGAATCCGCGAAATGTAGGAGAAATTGAGGACGCAAGCGGAGTAGGTACGGTAGGAAACGCGAAATGCGGAGATATTATGAGGATTTTTTTGGATATTGACGATGAAACACACATTATCCGTGACTGCAAATTCAAGACCTTTGGCTGCGGGGCGGCGGTAGCGACCAGCAGTATGGCAACGGAGCTTGTAAAAGGCAAAACCATTGAAGAAGCTATGGAGATCACCAACAAGGCGGTTATGGAAGCCCTTGACGGACTTCCGCCCGTAAAAGTACACTGCTCCCTGCTTGCGGAAGAGGCAATCCATGCGGCCCTTTGGGATTATGCTCAGAAGCATGATATTACCATTGAAGGTCTGGAAAAACCAAAGTCTGATATCCACGAAGGAGAAGAGGACGAAGACGAAGAGTATTAACAGAAAAAGAGTGTTAATGGAAATAAGAAAATTTCCATAAAAAAGATTTTCCGCAGGAATTTTGAAGCTTTGTGCCGTTTACGATCGTTATATCATATATCAGCGGCTCCGAATCCTGCGCCAAAGCTTGCAGTAGCGGGTTTGGAATAAATGTAAGGCAATGAAGGGCGGATGTTTGTACATCTGCCCTGCTGTTTTTGGGAAAGAGTGATTTACAGATTACCTTTTGTTATGTTATAAATTATATATCAGATCAGATGAAAAATCAGGGATAGCTGTAATCCCGGAAACGGCGCCGTGAGAAACGAAAATATATAGAGAAAACTACGGTGTCAGGAGGAAAGTTAAGGAAATATGACAGGACTTACAAATGAACAGGTAAACGAAAGAATTGCACAGGGGCAGATTAACGTCAACGAGAATCCTAATACCAGAACCTATAAGCAGATTATTCTGGAGAACACGCTGACATTTTTTAACTTTCTGAATGTGGTGCTGTTGGTATTGGTACTTTTTGTAGGATCGTATAAAAATTCCATGTTTATGGGAATCATCCTGATTAATACGGCGATTGGAATTATTCAGGAGATCCGTGCAAAAAAGACCATCGATAAGCTTGCGATTCTGACAGAAAGTAAGACCGTTGTACTGCGCGACGGAAAAAAATGGAGCATTTCCACAGAAAAGCTGGTAGTAGACGACATAGTATATCTCAAAGCCGGGGATCAGGTTCCGGCGGATGCCCAGGTGCTGGAGGGGAGCATAGAGGTAAATGAATCTCTTCTGACAGGGGAGTCAGATAATCTTCCGAAAAATTCAGGAGATGAACTGTTTTCCGGAAGCTTTGTAACTGCTGGGGAAGCGTGCTGCCAGATTGTCCATGTAGGAAAAGATAACTATGCTTCCAAGATCACAAGTGAGGCAAAGGAATTTAAACGCCATAATTCAGAACTGCGTAATTCCCTGAATGCTATTTTAAAAGTGATCAGTATTATTATCGTTCCCCTTGGAATGCTTCTTTTTTATAAACAGTATTATATGGTAGGCGACAATCTGAAGGATTCCGTCGTCAGTACGGTTGCGGCTGTCCTTGGAATGATCCCCGAGGGACTTGTCCTTCTTACAAGCGTGGCCCTGACTCTGGGATCGCTGGTACTTGCAAGGAAAAAGACCCTGGTTCAGGAATTATATTGTATTGAAACTCTTGCCCGTGTGGATACCCTGTGCCTGGATAAAACGGGAACGATCACAGAAGGAAGCATGTGTGTGGAGAAGGTGGAACGCTATTCTCCGGAAAAGATTCTTCCTTTTATAGAAGAGGATAGAAACCAGGCGGCTTCTTTACAGAAAGCAGATGAGGCTCTGCCAACAGAAACCATAGAGGCTGCAGTACAGAATGATCCTAAGCTTCAGACAGCGAATGAACCAGAGGCCGAGAAGGAAAATAAGCTGGAAACTCAGACGGATCATCAGGCAGAGAGGTCAGATCCAGATATGGAAAGCGTACCTGATGATCTGGGAGAAATTGAGCGTATCATGAGTAACCTGATGGCTGTGTTAAGAGATGAAAATGCAACGGCGGCGGCCCTTCGGAAACGTTTTCCGCCGAGAAGGGGCATGGAGCTTGACCATGCGATCCCTTTTTCCTCCGACAGAAAATACAGCGGCGCGGTTTTTAATAAAGAAGGCACATACCTGATGGGAGCTGTTCAGTTTCTTTTTCCGGAGGGAAATGAGGCTTTAAAGAAATACTGCAGCCAATATGCGGAACAGGGCTTCCGTATTATCATCCTTGCACACAGCCCTAATGCAGCGCAGGGCACAGAAATTCCGGAAGGACTTGTTCCGGAAGCATTGTTCCTTTTAACAGATGTTATTCGTCCTGAGGCGCCGGATACCCTGAAGTTTTTTGATGAACAGGGAGTTGATCTGAAAGTCATTTCCGGTGACGATCCGGCGACCGTCGCCGCCATTGCCAAAAAAGCCGGACTGAAAAACGCAGACCATTATATCGATGCGACCACTCTTTTAAATCAGGATGATCTGGAACGTGCTGTAGCGGAATGCTGCGTTTTCGGACGTGTGACGCCCCAGCAGAAAAAGCAGATGGTACAGGCGTTGAAAAAACAGGGGCATACGGTGGCCATGACAGGAGACGGAGTCAATGATGTTCTGGCATTAAAAGAGGCAGATTGTAGTGTGGCAATGGCTCAGGGAAGCGATGCGGCAAAAAATATCGCCAACGTGGTGCTCCTTGATTCCAATTTTGCATCTATGCCCCACATTGTAAATCAGGGCCGGAGGGTTGTAAATAATATCCGTACGGCAGCGTCCATGTTTTTGATTAAGACCATATTTTCAGTCCTCTTATCGCTGCTTACCATATTTTTCGGAGAGGCATATCCTTTTGAACCCATCCAGATGTCTCTGATCAGTACCTGCGCAGTTGGAATACCGACCTTCCTTCTTGCCCAGGAAAATAATTATGATAAAATTGACCATACCTTTCTGCGGCATGTGTTTATGAATGCCTTTCCGGCGGCAGTTACGATTACAGGCTGTGTGTTTGTGGTAATGCTGGTCTGTCAGGATGTTTACCATTCGAATGATATGCTGAACACAGCATGTGTCCTGGTGACAGGGTGGAACTACATGGCGGCGCTGAAAACTGTTTATGCTCCGCTGAACCGCTACCGTAAGGTGATCATCTATGGAATGCAGTTTATTTTCTTTGCGGCGGCGGTGATCCTTCAGGATCTTCTGGCTCTTGGCTCACTGGAATTCGGAATGATCATTCTTGTGTTTATGCTTATGACCTTCTCACCGGTCGTTATTGATGTGATCACAGAATGGCTGAGAAAAATGTACGCAAGATCTCTGGATAAGGAAAACCCCGGAAGGGCGGTATCATTTCTGGAGAAACTTCAGAGGTGAACTACCCATTGCCTATCTCAAGGTCTGAAGACGCGAGGGTTTTCCGGAAGAATTTCCGCCTGCCGATTGTAACCGCACAGGTAGAAAATAATGAAAAACTGTAATAAAGAAAAACTCCCGGAGATGTAACTTCGGGAGTTTTTATGTTTATTTTTTACGGCAGAGCCAGAAACATCCGAATGCCGGAATCTGTACACCTCTGGCTTCCATTTCACGCCCGGAGATTAAATCCAGATACATGCCGTCCTCTTCGTTGATCCATGCAACCTTGTCAAATTCGCTGAAGTTGTAGATACCGATAAATTTTTCTTCTTCATTTTCACGGACAACAGCAAGAATGGAAGAATCCCACGTATCAATGGTGTAAAACGCCGCGTCTGCATTAAATACACTGTGGGAGGTGCGGATATGCTCCAGCCTGTCCAGCGCGGGATAAAGCTTACCCTGTACGGTATGTGCCAGCTTCCGGTTATCAGCCAGTTCCCAGTTGAAGTCTCCGCGATGGAGATAACGGGAATCAGGAGCTTTATCCGGGTAATTCTTATAGGAATAATCATTGAGCTGGCCGATTTCGTCGCCGCTGTAAATGACAGGGATGCCGGACTGGGAGAACATAAATGCATGCAGTGTAATATCGTAGCGGATGGCTCTGTCCACGCCCTCTTCGTTGCCCTCAAATCCGAAACGCTCAATACCGCAGAGAGAAGCGGTCGTTCCGCAAAGTCTCGCGTCGCCCAGACGGGGATCGTCATTATAAAGCTCGCCCCGCGCAAAGGAATTCGGGTATTTGCCGGTAAGGAAATCATTCAGGTATTTTTTATGAGGTACTTCTTCAATTCCGAAATTGCGGAGATAATCATAGTCCAGTCCCCAGCCGATGTCGTCGTGGCAGCGCAGATAGTTCTGGAATATGTAATCTCTGGGAAGCCCGGCAACAATATCCAACTGGCGGCGCAGCAGGGAGACATCCCGGGTGGCTACGGTATGCCATGTGCTTGCCATGGTAGTTACGTTATAAAGCATATGGCATTCCGGTTTGTCAACGGTACCGAAATACGGAACAACCTTTTCGGGAGCCATGACAACCTCGCCCAGAAGCAGAACGCCCGGGCATACAATTTCGCAGATCATACGCATCATGCGGACAATGGTATGGACCTGAGGCAGGTTACGGCAGTTGGTTCCCAACTGCTTCCAGATATAAGGAACAGCATCCAGACGTACAATATCAACGCCCTGGTTAGCCAGATACAGCATATTGAAGATCATTTCATTCAGAACGATCGGGTTACGGTAATTCAAATCCCACTGGTAAGGATAGAAGGTAGTCATAACATGTTTTTTGATATCGTCAAGCCATGTGAAGTTACCTGGGGCTGTTGTGGGGAAAACTTGGGGGCAGTGCTGTTCATACATGGAAGGAATGGAATAATCGTCGAAGAAGAAATAACGATCCTGATATTCCTTTTCTCCTGCCCGGGCACGCTTTGCCCACTCGTGGTCTTCGGAGGTATGGTTCATAACAAAATCCAGGCAAACGCTGATGCCGCGTTCATGGCATTTTTCGGTTAATTCAGCAAAGTCCTCCATGGTGCCCAGCTCTTCCTGGACGGTACGGAAGTCGGCAACGGCATAGCCTCCGTCGCTTCTGCCCTTCGGAGATGAGAGCAGCGGCATCAGATGCAGGTAATTTACATTGCATTCCTGTATGTAATCCAGCTTTTCTTCCACGCCCTTAAGGGTTTTATTAAACGCATTCACATACATCATCATGCCTACCAGATCATTTCTCTTATACCATTTCGGGTCTTTTTCGCGGGCAATGTCAGATGCCTTCAAAGAAGGGATACGTTCTGCATAGAACCTCTTCATCTCAGCGATCAGGTCATTCAGGTGCATCATAACATAAGGGTTATCCTGATATAATTCACAGTATAACCATTTTAATTCGTCAATATGGCGGTTGAAACGCTCCTCAAATATTTTCTCTTCATTATTAACATCAGCGGCAGGCCTGGCTGTTTCTGATTTAGCGGTTTCGATTTTGACGGGTTCCGTCTTTTTTGTTTCGACCTTGACAGGCTCCGTCTT
>JAUNGB010000135.1 GCA_030524715.1 Eubacteriales bacterium
GAAGAGATGGCACAGCTGTTCCAGGATATGTGCTGTGAGCAGTATGAATGGGAGGTACTTTTATAAATGATAAAAACAGCGAAACAGCTGAAAGACTTAATCCGTAATCTTTCTAAAAAGAATTCAAGATGCAGCCGCAGTTTTTGACGAAGTGGAGAAAGATCCGGTGATGGAAAAACTCTGGATATCTTACCAGAAGAATTTTTCCTATGTGGGGGATTTGCCCTGGCATATCGTGATGGATTCAATTCGGGATTTATATGCTTTGGCAGAAACAAAATAATTATATTATCATCTTTTAAGGCTGTGTCTATAAAATAGAAATGGCTGCTGAGAAATATCGGTTTCCCAACAGCCTATTTTTTAAATTCCACAATATCATTCGGGGTGCATCCTATAATGTCACACAATTTCTCCATGGTAAGCAGAGTGATATTCTTATTTTTCTTTAAAGCGTCCAATGTTTTGTTATCAATCCCATTTTTCAACAGCTGATACTGTGTAACGTGACGCTCTGCCATTGTTTTCCAGAGAGGGCCAAAATCAATCATAAGGATCACCACCTTCACAAAAGGATATGTAAAATTATATGGTGGTTTTCTTTAAATCAGTATTGTGAATATATCCACAATACTATATAATCAGGAAGGCAGAAGAAACCGGAATTTTTTAAAATGACAAAACTGGGGGAAACAGGAAATGAAAATTGAAAAGAGGTATTATGATATTGTGGCTTTGCAATGCGCAGAGATCTGTGAAGAACTTCTTCAGGAAAAAGAAAGACTTACGGAGGAAGAATGGGAGGCAGAAGCCCATGCGATTGAAAATGAGCTGGAAAAATTAAAAAGACGGTGTGAGGAAAAAAGTAAAACTATGAAAAAGGAGCCTGATGAGAAGAAAAGTCTGGTGTTTCAGGAACTTTCGGAATGTGCGGTTTGGATGGCTGAATATTACGGTGGACGAGCCGGATGAGTTTCAGGGAAAGATCATTCTGGAGGCAAAGGAATTTATGATGATCTACAACAGCAACCCGTTGGAGAAAAAAATACTATCCTGCCTGATATGGAGGCCCGTGATGTCTATATAGGAACGTCATCTGGTCTATGTAGGATGGAATTTGATTTTTCGTTATATCAGGAAGTGGCATTTAATCAGAGATAAACCGAAAAAATTCATACGTTATTTGAGAGCAGACGTGATGGCTGCTCTTTCTTTTTTCTTCGGAAGGAGGACTTTATGGCAACTACAAGAATTATACCGCTCCACATCGGAAAAGGGAGGACGGTAAGTACGGCGATCAGCGACATCATAGATTATGTGAAGAATCCGGAAAAGACGGATAATGGAAAACTCATCACCGGTTACCAATGTGACAGTCGGATTGCGGATGCAGAATTTCTTCTGGCAAAACGGCAGTATGTCCAAAAGACCGGCAGGGTACGGGGCGAGGATGATGTGATTGCTTATCAAATCAGGCAGTCTTTTGTTCCCGGAGAGATCACATCGGAGGAAGCAAACCGGCTGGGCCGGGAGCTTGCCCGTAGGTTTACAAAGGGGAATCATGCTTATATTGTTTGTACGCATATCGACAAAGCTCATATTCACAATCATATCATCTGGAATGCGGTCAGCTTGGAATGCGACCGGAAGTTTCGGAATTTCTGGGGCAGTACCAGGGCCGTACGCAGACTGAATGATACAATCTGCATTGAGAACGGTTATTCAATCGTAGAAAATCCAAAGCCCCATGGAAAGAGTTATAACAAGTGGTTAGGAGACCGGGCGAAACTACCTCATCGGGAAGTGCTGCGTATGACGATTGATGATGTATTATCACAAAAACCGGCTGACTGGGATACTTTTTTAAAACTGCTGCAGGAAGCGGGGTATGAAATAAAAGATGGTAAAAATCCTTCCTTCTGGCGTGAAGAGCAGAAGCGTTTTATTCGCTTGGATACTCTGGGAGATAATTATAAAAAGAATGTTCTATTGGAAGTATTGTCTGGTGAGAAATCGCATTCACCACAGAAAAAGCGTATGCCATCACAGGAAATAAAAGAAATTAATCTGCTGGTAGATATTCAGAAAAAGCTGCAGGCCGGAAAAGGCAGTGGATATGTGCGCTGGGCGAAAACCTTTAACCTCAAGCAGATGGCCCGGACAATGAATTATCTTACGGAGCATAATCTGCTGGAATATGCAGCTTTAGCAGAAAAAACAGAAGCGGCGGTTAAGCACTACAATGAATTATCAGATCAGATCAAAGCAGCAGAGAAGAGACTGGCGGAGATTGCTGTT
Organism: Eubacteriales bacterium; assembly: GCA_030524715.1. Lineage (GTDB taxonomy): Bacteria > Bacillota > Clostridia > Lachnospirales > Lachnospiraceae > Blautia_A. Next base: position 2,299 of record JAUNGB010000135.1, read on the forward strand.
TTGCGGAGGCATATCATCAACTATTCAAAGACCCGTGATATTTATGTCGCTTACCGGAAGGCGGGTTATTCAAAAAAATTTCTGGAAGAGCATGAAGCAGATATTCTGATTCACAAGGCGGCAAAGAAAGCCTTTGACGAACTGGGAGTGAAAAAGATTCCTACTGTGAAAAGCTTACAGGCAGAGTATGCCCAGCTTCTGGATGAAAAGAAAAGAGCCTACGGTGAATACCGGCAGGTTCGTGGTGAGATGAAAGAGCTTCTGACGGTAAAAGCAAATGTGGATCAGGTACTGGGTATGGAAAAATCGGAAACAGAGAAAGAAAGAGAACATAGGCAGCGATGAGCCGGATGTGTAATGAAGCGTTTGCAAAACGCGCAGCCACATGACTTGTCATGTGTTAAAAGGGGATTGGGGTGCTGATCCCCGGTGGGGATCGCTTAGCACCGACCGGAGCGGAGCGTAGACCGCTGGTCCCCGGTGGGGACCGTTTAGCGCGGACCGAACCGGGAGGTGAGACACCCCAACAAGCAGCATCTGGTAGCAAAATGGCTATCCAGATGCATTGCTTGCCAGTATTATCAAAGTTAAAATAATTTTTGATAACCAGTAGAGAAAGTGATCATCTGAATTTTTTAACAATTCATTTCTTCCGCATTTTTTAATGCTAATTCAATATTACCGGACACCATGGTTTTTACATGGCGGACAATCGTATCATTATCTTCCTTCATTCCAGTCTGCACCCATTCAAGAAGTAGATTTACCAAAGCAAAAGTATAAAAATTGGCAAGAAAATCGAGATAGGCATCGCTGATATTTTTCCCTCTGGATATTTCTGAAATCGTATTTTTTACAGTATCATGAATATCTTTATGAAAAAACTGTTTTAACTGATAATATCCAAAAGTGTCAAAGGAACACTGTGCAATGTATTTATTGTTTCGTACATAGTCTAATACAAAGCGTATTGCTTCCTCATAAGTCAGAAGAGAGGTATAAGATTTCAAAAAATTGATTGCCTCTTCGTCCAGCATCCACTTTACCAGCTCATAAATATCCTGGAAATGATAGTAAAAAGTTCCGCGGTTGATGTTGCAGTCTTCAATGACTTCACGGACAGATATCTTGGTAAGAGGTTTTGTTTCCATCAATTTTTTCAATGAAGCTGCAATCACTTCTTTAGTCCTGTGCGAAGCGGGGGTTTCATGGTTCGGCATATTTTTTCTCCCAGTGCTATGTAATAAATTTATTTTACAGGCAGGATAGAAATAAGGCAAGAAGAAATTCAACAATTTTTAACGGATGTCGAAAAATTGAACAAAGGAAGAATATTATTGATTGTTCAAAAGTAAAAACAGGAGTAAGATGCAGCCAGCGACAAAAGAAAGGAGATGAATATTTTGGTCAGAGTAGGAAAATGGATCGCAAAAAACAGGTTTCTGATTTTGCTGACCGGCATTTTATTGTTGATTCCGTCTGTAATCGGAATGAACAGGACAAAAATTAACTATGACCTGCTGAGTTATCTTCCGGATTATCTGGAAACAGTAGAAGGACAGGATATTTTGGTAGATGATTTTGGAATGGGCTCTTTTTCCATGGTAGTGATAGAGGGCATGGAGCTGAAAGATGTCCAGAAGCTGAAGGAAAAATATGAAGAAATTGACCATGTAAAGGATGTACTTTGGTATGATGATGCGCTTGACATCAGTGTACCCACAGAAATGCTGCCGGATGACCTGCGGGAAATGTTTTTCCAGGATAACGCTACAATGCTGCTGGTATTATTTGCTGATACTTCATCTTCCGAGGAAGCGAAGGATGCAGTAAAAGAAATGAGAAAGATATCAGACAGGCAATGTTTTATCAGCGGGATGACGGCAATGGTGCAGGATATACAGGAATTGTCCGAACAGGAAACAAACATTTACATTGCAATTGCCGTGGGGCTGTCATTAATTGTACTTTTGTTTACAACAGAATCTTTTATTATACCGATTTTGTTTTTACTGAGTATTGGTATGGCGATTCTCTATAATATGGGAACCAATATATTTTTAGGAGAGATCTCTTATGTGACAAAGGCTCTGGCAGCAGTACTCCAGCTGGGTGTTACGATGGATTATTCGATTTTCCTGCAGCACAGCTATGAGGAAGCTAAAAGGGAATTCCCGGATGACCGTTATGAAGCAATGGGACATGCCATAGCCAATACATTCCGGTCGGTGGTGGGCAGTTCTATCACTACAGTATCCGGATTCATTGCTCTTTGCTTTATGTCATTCAAACTTGGAATGGATATGGGCATTGTGATGTCAAAAGGGGTTATTTTAGGAGTTATTTCCTGCATCACGATTCTTCCGGCACTTATTCTGATTTTTGATAAGCCGATTCAGAAGACAAGACACAGGCCATTGTTTGGAAATATGAATAAGCCTTCGGAATTTATTACGCGCCATTATAAGGCATGGATGTTTTTATTCATATTACTCGCAGGGCCGGCAATCTATGGAAATAATAATACAGAAGTCTATTATGACATGACGCAGTCGCTCCCGGATGACCTTCCAAATATGGTTGCATCTGATAAATTGGAGGATGTTTTTGGAATCAGTACTGTCCATATGGTTATGACAGATCAGGATATGCCGTCAAAAGAAAAAAGAGAGATGCTGGAACAAGTAGAAGAAGTAGATGGCGTAGAGTGGACGCTGGGAATTAACTCTCTGATTGGACCGGCAGTTCCGGACTCCATGATACCGGAGGATATAAAGGAAATGCTGAGAAGCGACAAATATGAACTTTCCTTTGTATGCTCAGAATATAAATCCGCAAGTCCGGAGGTAAACAGCCAGGTTGAGGAAATTAACAAGATCATAAAAAAATATGATAAAGGAGCTATGCTGATTGGAGAAGCGCCCCTTACCTATGACCTGCAGGATGTCACAGATACGGATATCCGGAATGTGAACAGCGCTTCAGTAGGAATTATATTCGTTATTATTATGCTGATATTTAAATCTATTTCCATACCGGCAATTTTGGTTGTGGTGATTGAATTTGCAATTATCGTAAATATGGCTGTTCCATACTTTCAGGGCGTCAGCCTTCCGTTTGTAGCAAGTATCGTTGTGGGGACGATCCAGCTTGGGGCAACCGTTGACTACGCTATTTTAATGACAAGCCGGTACCAGACAGAGCGCCAGAACGGGCATGATAAAAAAGAAGCGGTTTCAATCGCCCATAAAGCGAGCATGCCTTCTATACTGACCAGCGGACTTGCTTTTTTTGCCGCAACCTATGGGGTGGCATTGTATTCAGAAATCGATATGATCAGTTCCATCTGTACGCTATTGGCCAGAGGGGCAGTAATCAGTATGGTTGTAGTGCTTCTGGTGCTGCCAGCTATGTATATGATGTTTGATAAGCTGATTTGCAGGACAACAATTAATTTTCTCGGCAAACAAAAAAAGAAAGGAAACCAGCATATTACAGGAGGTACTTATGAAGAAATATAATGGAATGAAACGTGCGGTAGCAGCAGGGATGGCTGTGCTGCTCAGCCAGACTGTCGTTTGGAATTCCGGACAGACGGTATTTGCGGAAACGGAAAAAATTTCTGCTTCTGCAGAAAAGACAGCTGCAGAGGAGAAAGAAGAATCTGTTTACGCGACAGCCAATGCAAATGGTACGGTAGAGAGTGTGATTGTAAGCAACTGGTTGAAAAATCCGGATATGGAGACGGAAATTGAAGACCGTTCCAGTCTGTCTGACATTACAAATGTGAAGGGAGAAGAAACCTATACGCAGGAAGGTGAGAAACTGATCTGGCAGGCAAACGGAAATGAAATTTATTATCAGGGGAAAAGCAACCAGGAACTGCCGGTAAGGGTTTCGATTACCTATTATCTTGATGGTAAAGAAATTGCACCGGAAGAATTAGCTGGAAAAAGCGGGAAGCTGAAAATGCATATCGAGTATGAAAGCGATGCGAGATATCAGAACGTAGAAGTACCTTTCCTGATGATGACTGGTATGATTCTGCCGGATGATACGTTCACAAATGTAACAGTAGATAACGGCCATGTGATTGCAGACGGGGACCGTCAGATTGTTGTAGGGATGGGCTTTCCGGGACTGTATAAAAGTCTGGAACTGGAAAAAAAAGAAGGGCTGGAAGATATTGAGATACCGGAATCCTTTGATGTTACAGCAGACGTGGAAAATTTCAGTCTGCAGATGACGATGACAGTGGCTACCGCCGGGGACTTATCTGATTTTGGCCTGGATGATGTGGATGGAATTGATGACCTGAAAGAAGCATTGGATGAACTCAAGGATGCAACGGAAGAGCTGGTGGATGGAAGCGGTGAACTTGCAGATGGCGTAGAAACTTTGAAAGACTCCTGCGAAGAATTGGCGGAAGGAATGGCAACACTCAACGATAAGACGGGGGAATTAAATGACGGTGTCCAGACATTAAACAATAAAAAAGGGGATCTGATCAGTGGGTTAAATACGCTGTCAGGAGGAATTGAATCGCTTCGGACAGGGGCAGGGACGCTTGGCACGGGAATAAGCGCTTATACAAAAGGAGTCGGGACTTTAGAATCAGGGGTGGATGCCTATGTAGACGGCGCTGATACACTGTCAAATGGAATTAAGGCGTATGTAACAGGAGCAGAACAACTGGAAAATGGCGTATTGGAACTTTCGCCAAATCTAAAGACACTGTCAGAAGGAATTGAATCGGCAAATGCAGGAGCACAGCAGCTTGGAAATAAGGAAAATGCGGAAGCATTAAAAAAAGGTGCGTCTGATGTGGCGGATGGAATTGGGCAGTTACAGGCTGCGCTGCAGGTATTGTCTGACCCGGAGATGCAGCAGGCACTTCAGTCTGCGGCCGCTCTGACAGAAGATGAAAGTATATTGAATGCGGTGCAGACACTTAATAATCTGGATTTGAGCGGGATCAGTCAGGCAGCAGGCGGATTGGAGGCGTCAACTGCAGCTTTAAGTACGGCAGCGAGTGAACTGTCAGAAATTAATAGTGCAGTAAACGCGGCACTTGGCAATGAAACTGTTCAGAAAGGTCTGGAAATGACAGGTATGCAGGGACAAGTGGCAGCGTATCAGGGAAAACTTACAGATGCTATGGGACAGATTGAAGCCAGCAGAAGCTATCAGGAGGCAGTTAAGCAAGGGCTTCCCTCCGGTGAAACGATCCAGGCAGTTGAGAATGTAAAAGCTTTAGGTTCCGGCCAGACACTGGCAGTATTATCAAAGCTTGGAAATCTGGACATTTCAGGCTTACCACAACTGGAAACCAGCATTTCAGAATTGAAAGAAGGGGCAGATGCTGTGTCTGAAAATGTGGACACAGTTATGGATGGCAATGTTTCACTGGCAGAGGGGATGAACGAACTTGCGGCTGGTGCAAGCCTGCTTCCGGAAGCGGCGGATAGTCTCGAACAAGGGGCAAAACAGCTGAAAGCAAATAATAAGGAATTAATATCCGGCGCAAATAGTCTGATTTCAGCAGGAGATAAACTTCAGTCAGGGGCTGATGAATTAAATAGTAAAAGCGGAGAACTTAACAGAGGAGCAGCCCAGCTCAAAGATGGAGCAGATCAGCTTAGCAGTGGAAGCAGCCAGCTTGTCAGCGGAGCGGGTACGTTATCATCAGGCATTGGTGAACTGGCAGATGGAAGTTCACAGTTAAAGGATGGTACGCAGGAACTGGCTGATGCAGGCGGAGAACTGACGGATGGCGTAGATGAACTGTATGACGGCGCAGCGGAACTGGCAGAGGGAATGGAGGAATTCCAGACGGAAGGAATTGACGAGCTGTATGATGTGGTAAATGAAGACCTCCAGAAAGTCCTGGACCGTTTGGATGAGGTAAAGGATGCGGGTATTTCTTATCAGACATTTACCGGAAAAGAAGAAAATATAAAAGGCAGCGTTAAGTTCGTCATTACAACTGCGGAAATAGACTCAGAGGAATAAAAAATTATGGCAGGGATCTATGGGGAAAATAGATCTCTGCCGGAAAAATGATTTAAAAGAAAGGAACCGGTATATTATGAGCAATATTTTATGTTTGGGAAGACAATTTGGAAGCGGTGGCCATACCATAGCAAAAAGAGTTGCAGAAAAACTGGAAATGGAGTATTATGACAAATTTTTGCTGGAACACGCAATTATCAGGAGTGGGCTTCCGAGAATGAAACTGGAAAAAGCAGAAGAAAGAGTGGCTCCATTTATGTATGAAGAGCGGTCTCGGAAACTCTTAAAGCCCGAATTTCCGCCCTTTTTTAGTTCCTT
>JAUNGB010000136.1 GCA_030524715.1 Eubacteriales bacterium
ATTTCCCGCTTTTACATTTCCTGTTTTTGTATTTATATCCGCCATATAGATTTTCCCTCCTGAACAGCTTTATTTCCCGGTGATCTGCTTCACATACTTCCCGTTCTGTCTTTTATTGCGGAAGAAGCCTGAAATTGTACGCGCCAGTCCCCGAAAGAGATGTCCGTTTACCATGGTCACGATTCCTTCCGCCATCTCCATACTTACCATTCCGCCGGTCATCTTCGCAATGGCGCGGAACGGCATGTTATAAATAAAAAGAATATTCAGATCCGGCTTTCCCGCATCCTCGCTTTTCTTTTTCATTTTTGTCAGTTTATTGTATACCAGCCGGGCAATAGGACTCTTTGCATAATACATCTGGCAGATGGCGTCATTCACGGTCAGATCCCCGCCCCACTTCCCGCTTGGGATCGGATAGCCTAAGAGTTCTTCAAATTCCTTATCCTCCACCTGACTGATACGGCCGGAATAATAGGAAGGCATACGGTTTGTAAAATACGGATAGGTTTCCGTTGTTCCTTCCACTTCAGTTTCTGCGTCAAGCCGGATATCCTGACAGCTTGCGCCGACTATGATCGTATAAACGCCTTTTTCTGTTTCCCATCGGTTTGTGCGGACATTCCAGTAGCGGAAGGTTTTATCGTCAAAGGGAATACGTACCCTTCTGCTCTCCCCTGCTTTCAGGAATACCTTCCGGAAGCCTTTCAGTTCTTTGGCCGGACGGAATACCCTGCCCTCCTTCATAGAGACATAAAGCTGCGCCACTTCCGCGCCATCCTGCTTTCCGGTATTCTGCAGAGTAAATTCCGCGCCGTCCCGATCTACCGTCAGGTCACTGTACTTAAACTCTGTATAGGACAGCCCGAATCCGAAGGGATAAAGCACCGGCGCCCCCGCCGTATCATAGTAACGATATCCCACATACAGCGCTTCCCGGTATTCGGAGTTCCTCTCCTCACTTGGAAAATACTTAAACGCCGGAGTATCCTCATAGCTGATGGGATATGTCTCATTCAGCCTGCCGGACGGATTTACCTTCCCGGTAATGATATCCAGCATAGCGCCTGCTCCCGCCTGCCCGTACAGATATCCGTGAAGCAGCGCCTTCAGGCTGACATGCCAGGGCATCTCCACTGCGGCTCCGGCGCTCAGGATACCAACAATGTTTTTATTTACCCGGGCAATGGACTCCAGCAACGTGATCTGATTTTGCGGGATCCTCATATGGGTACGGTCAATGCCTTCGGATTCACTCATCTCATCCAGTCCAAAACAGTACAGTACTACGTCCGCAGACCGTGCAAGATCCACTGCTTCCTTTTCCATCACTGCATCTGCAGCGCCGTCCCGTTTATACCCCCTTGTCATCCCCACAACCGTCAGGTCATATTCTCCGATCAGTTCTGACATCTTATCCAGCTTTATGGTATTCACCATGGAAGAGCCTGCTCCCTGATATCTCGGGTCAAAGGCAAAATCACCGATCAGCGCCACATGGGTTCCCGCCTTTAACGGAAGAATTCCCTCTTCATTTTTCAGAAGCACCGCACTTTCCGCAGCAGCTTTCTTTGCCAGTGCATGGTGGGCCTCTTTGTCAAAATCTTCCGGCTTTGCCGCTCCGTCAGCGGGTTTCGTCAGCGTCAGCACTGCCTCCAGCATCCGGTCCACACAGGCGTCCACCGCTTTCTCAGAGAGTTTCCCATCCTGTACCGCCTTTACAAGCTGCCGTGCGGAATCCATGCCCGGCGTAGGCATTTCCAGATCTGAACCTGCCGCCACGCCTCTGACATGGTCATTGGAGCCGCCCCAGTCCGTGATCACAATTCCCGTATATCCCCATTCTTCTCTCAGTATCTCCTTCAGCAAATGTGTATTTTCATTGGAGTATGTACCGTTTACCTGATTGTAGCTGGTCATGAGCGCTTTTGCCCCGCCCTCCTTCACAGCAATTTCAAACCCTGTCAGATAAATCTCCCTGAGGGTTCTTTCATCCACTACCGCGTTCATTGCCATCCTGCGAAGCTCCTGGCTGTTCACTGCGAAGTGTTTCGGGCAGGCATACCGTCCTGTGCTCTGGATCCCGCGCACATAGCCTGCCGCCATCTTCCCGGCAAGATAGGGATCCTCTGAAAAATATTCAAAATTCCGGCCGCACAGCGGACTTCTTTTGATATTCAGTCCCGGTCCCAGAACGACGTCCACGCCCTGCACCGCTGCTTCCTCTCCAAGGGCTTTTCCAATCGCTTCCCCAAGGGCAGGATCCCAACTGTTTGCCATAGAAGCCGCTGTCGGAAAACAGGTTGCCGGAAGGGACGGATTCAGTCCCAGATGATCGCCTGCCCCTGCCTGCTTGCGGATTCCATGAGGTCCGTCCGAACAGTACATAGACAGAATTCCCAGCCGCTCAAAATCCCACGTCTGCCATTCTCCTTTGCCGCTTAAGAACGCTGCCTTTTCCTCTAAAGTCATCTTCTCAATTATATCTTTATGCTTCATAATTACGCTCCCTGTACGAAATCAAGAGAAGCTGCGGGCCCCAAAGCCCTCAGCCCCTCTTTTATAATTTCAGCTATTCTTCTTTTATACTTTCAATTTTTACTGCGTTCTCTTTCCTCTTCTGAAATCCTTTCCGAACGATAAAGAACTCAAAGGCAAGCAGAAGGACTGCGATCACAATATCTGCCGCGATCAGAATGATCTGCCATGCCATCAGACCTGAGGACAGATTCTCTTCCTCGAAGCCTCTGCTGTTGACTGCCGTATAAAGGACATCATGGCATGCTTCTCTCATGTGCCGGACGGTTGTTGGATTATCGGTATTTTTGATGTAGTTTGTATTTACATCCCTGTTGATCAGGCAGGTGGAGCCGCCGTTATAAACCGCACGCTCGGCGTCCATATAACCAAAGTCCGCAAAGTAGTCTGTCAGTACGGATCCCCTGAAGCCCCATTCGTTTCTGAGTACGTTGATCAGCAACGGGCTGCATGCGCCTGCCCACTGGTTGCCAATGTAATTATAGGATGACATGACTGCTGTCGCATCTCCATCCTTTACGCACATCTCAAATGGTTTCAGATAGATCTCGCGGATCGCCTGTTCGTCAGCCCACACGCACAGCATCTCCCAACGGTTTGTTTCCTGATCATTCAGTGCGAAATGCTTAATATAGGCATATACTCCCTGGCTCCATGCTCCGGATACGGCATTTACCGCACATCTTCCGGAAAGGTAAGCATCTTCGGAATAATACTCAAAGTTACGTCCTGCAAAGGCGGAGCGGTGAATGTTCATCGCCGGTGCATACCAGCCGGATACATTCATATCGTCAGCCATAAGACCGATATTTTCGCCGAATGCATAGGCCAGATCTTCGTTCCAGCAGTTTGCAAGCATTACCCCTGCCGGGAATCCGATAGAGCCAACGCCGGTAAAGTTGTTGTTCAGCGCTGCCGGTCCGTCGCAGTCTGTGGTTGCGATCTTGTCAATACTTTTCGCCGGAGCTGTCTGATAACCGCCCAGAGCGATCATTTCCATCATTTCATCAATGGTCAGGTTATCAAGGAGGGTCTCCCATTTTTCATCATCATAGTCCGCCCCGCGCAGATCGAGAATCGAAATATCATTTTTCGCCCCGGTCGTAGGCATTTCTGCATCCGGATCTTCTTCGGGCTCAAAGTTGGAATTGTTTACAAATCCGGCTTTGTCTTCCTCCGGCATACTGTAGGTTGCCGGCGCTGCTACAGCTTCTTCATAGTTTTCAAAACCGTTTTCTCTTGACAGATAGGTCAGCTCGCCTTCTGCGAAATCAAACTGATTCTGCGCTGCTACCAGATCTGTGCTTCTTGCGTTGTTTTCATCGTAAACAACAGTGCTTTCCACTTCATATGTCTGAGAGTCGATGACCGTATGGGAATCCGAATTGATGGAAATCACATATTCGCCCTCTTCCAGTACATAGCATCCGTTCTCTTCATCATCATAGGACGCCATATTCTCTGCCCGAAGGGAAATGCTTAATGTCTGGGAATCTCCCGGCTCCAGCATATCTGTCTTATCGTATGCGATCAGGTTTGCGGATGCTTTCTCAATTCCTCCGTCAGTATAGGGAGGATTGTAGTAAACCTCTACCACATCTTTACCTGCAACGTCCCCTGTATTTGTAACAGTCACATCAAAGCTGATATTTCCATCGGCGTCTGAAGTCATCTCACCCATTTCCTGAGTAAAGCTTGTATAGCTCAGGCCGTAACCGAAAGGATACTGGACAAGCTCATCATAGTCGATCAGCCCTTCCTCCGCCGCTGTTTCATAGAACTTATAGCCAATATAGATTCCGTCTGTATAATTTACAAAATGCGGCAGCGCACCGGGAACGTACGGGTCGCTTTCGGAAATGACAAATTCATCCATATTGTCATACTGATAATCTCCAAAATTGTTCCAGCTTGGGGTTGCTGTCAGATCCCTTACAAACGTATCTGCTGTCTTTGCAGACGGATTTATCTCGCCTGAAAGGATTTCTCCCAGAGCGTTAAAACCGTTCTGACCGGTTCCGGGAACCCAGAGTACACTCTTGATCTGCTCATATTCATCTGCGATCTGCAGCTCCATGGTATTGGCGCCGTTGTATACCAGAACGACGTTATCAAAGTTCTCACATACAAGGTCGATCATGTTGCGCTCGCTCTGGCTTGGCTCCAGATAATGGGTTCCTTCCGGAAAATCTTCATAATCCTCGGAATTGTTGTTGTATGTAACGTCCGTCAGTGTCCTTGGCAGATCTGTCTGCTCACCGCCTGCACGGGTAAGAACGATCACCGCGTTTTCAGAAAACTCTCTGGCATTCTCCATCATCTCATCAGAATAGGAATCTGCCGGAGGCTCCGGAAGCGTCCAGTCCTGTGCGAACATGCCGATTTCCGGCCTGCTCTCCGCATACTCTCTGTAAAAGTCAGAAAGCTCGGTGTTGGTATGAAATCCTGCATTGGAAAGCCCTTCCAGCAAGTCTACAATATGATAGCTGTCATTGAGCGCTCCCGAACCGGTTCCTCCGTAACAGGGCGCTGTAGAGGCCCATCCGAACACATTCAGGTTCTTATTATCTGCCAGCGGAAGCATTTGATCCTCATTCTGCAGCAGAACAATTCCTTCTTCCGCAATCTGCTGTGCCAGTTCCTCCGCTCCTGCAATACTTTCCTCCGTAAGCGTGCCCGTGCCGGATGCCAACGACAATAAGGTGTACATGGGACCGGTACAGATTAGATTTGCAACAATAGCGATCCCCACGATCATGGCAACAAATGCCTGTGTCCGTATAATATATTTTTTTGGCGCCGTAAGCTTCAGGCAGGCGATCATTACGATAACCGCCACAGCAATAATAACGCCGATTGCGATCAGGTACCCTCTGATCTGTGTGAGCGTGCTTACCACATCACTCCAGTTTAATTCCAGCATCTTCCTTTTCCTCCTAACAATCGTATGATATGTGGTAATACATGGCCAATGCATTTCCTTTATGTGATGCCAGTCTAACACAAAACCCGGCGCTGTGAATTTTTTTGGCACAAACAGTCGTTTTAACGCATAAAATGTATTTTTTTACTTTCTTTTTCTCTGTATTTCGTTTCTTTATTGTATATATTGTGCATATTTCACAAATATTTCTCTATTTTTTTGTATATTATATCTTCTTTCAGTAAAGCAGGGGCCTGCTTATCTGCGTTCAGTTACCGGAATTAATATCCTCAATTCAAACCAGTTATTCTTTTTATCGATGGTTACGGAACCTTTGTATTTTTCAACTGAATAACGAATACTTTTCAAGCCCAGCCCATGATTCTTTTCATCCGGCTTTGTGGTAAATAAGGTACCGTCCTTCCCCCGGCGCAGTTCCTGCTCGCAATAATTGGATATTTTGATAAATACAAAATTCTTCAGCGCCGAAACCGACACATGGATCAGCCGTTTCTCAGCATCCTCCAGAAGGATCACGCTTTCCATTGCATTGTCCAGAGCATTCCCAAAAATAGTGCAGATGTCCGTAACGTGCATGAAATCCAGAAGCGTTCCATCTGCCACACAGGTAATTCGTATTTCCTTTTTCTTTGCCATAAGAAGCTTTGCCCCCAGGATCACATCTAATACCTTATTGCCCGTCCTGCCGACCAATTCATTTTCATCAAGCTCTTTTTCCATGGTATCCAGCCATTCCTTACGTTTTTCCACGTCCGTCTCTGCCCTGAGTCCCGCAATATGATGCTTCAGGTCATGATACTGTATGCGTATAATTTCCATGCTGTCCTGATAGCTTCGATATTGATCGTATTGATTTTTTAACATGGACTGAATAGCGGTTACTTCCTTTTCGGCTATGTACTCGCATATCTTGCTTTGAAATGCATAAATTACCGCAATTCCGCACAGATCCACCAGCGTCCTGATATTGAAAATATCCGATCGGATCCGGCTGGTAAAAGGGGAATCCGTCAGAACAAAGCTCATATTGCTGAATATAAATATCACTATCACAATTCCGACCGCGGATAAAGATTCCTTGCCTGATAACTGTGTCAGAAATTCTCCGGTAAATAATGATCGCTCCAAAAAATAGCTTCCCACAAAAACAATGGTATAAATCACCATCAGCAGAAGCAGTTTCATCCACCAAAAATTCATTCCGGCAGACATAAGGTAAGTATGAAGCTGCCATTCCAGAGAAGCCGCAAACTCTGCCGTCAAAAATGCCATTGCGCAGCAATATCCCGCTTGCCGTACCGTAAATCTGCCGCAGATATACAAATACAGATACATACTTCCTACCGCAACCATCATTGCCGGGATCCAAAAAAAGATAGGAAGATTCTTCGTCAAAACCAGCCAGAGAATCTGGACCATCAATGCGGCCAGGCTTAAAGCAAACGTCTTATTTTTTGAAAAACGCTTTTCCACCATCAAAAGGTAAATCACGCACGATATCCACTCGGCAATAGCTGTATAGGTTCTTGGAATATCCTGATATATTGCTTCCATCACTTCATAACCTCGCTTACATAATCTGTCAGTGCATTCATAAAGGCTTTTCTTTTGGCCCGGCTTACCGGAACCTGCTCCCCGTGAATCGAACAGAATCCGTCCTGTATCCCTTCCACATGTCTCATATTTACCAGAAAGCCCTTATTACTGCGGAAGAAGCCATAAGGAAGGATGATCTCTTCCAGATCCTTTACAGTTCCCCTGGAAACAAAATTTCCGTTCTGGGTATAATAAATCAGATTGTGCCCACAGCTTTCTACATAGTAGATTTCTGCGATATCCAGCTTTTTCATTCCCGTTTCTATAGGAATGGAAATAAAATTCCGTTCCCGTTTCTTCAATCTTTCGATGGCACGGCCAAGCTTCTGGGAAAAAGAGAAATATTCCACCGGCTTCACCATATAATCCAACGCCTCCACTTCATACCCGCAGATGGCATACTGAGTCATATTGGTAATAAACATAATAATTACCTCCTGATCCATTTCTCTGATTTTTCTGGCCGCGGATATTCCATCCATAAACTTCATTTGAATATCCATCAAAATAATATCACAATCACCGGCGTAATCCTCTGCTATCTCACTGCCGTCACTGAACCATACCGATTGAATCTCAAAACCGGATTCCTTTTGATATTTCTCAAGATATCTTCTCAGCTTGTCCACATATATTTTTTCATCCTCAACAATCGCCAGCTTCATTCCGTTTCCCCCATTTTTCTGAATATTCCTGAATCTTGTTTCTGTTTTTTGTTCCCGAATCTTGTTTCTGTATTTCGTTCCTGTATTTTATCTCTGTATCTTCATTATAAAAAAAACCGAGGCCTCCGCAGAAGTCTCGATTTGTTGTTTAGTTTATACCTATGGGTTATATGTAACCATTTGAACGTAGACAATCATGCAGCAAAGCGGATTTTCTCCTGCATCCTGCTTTTATTTCTGCTCGTCTACAGGCGGCACCATTTCTGCATAAGATTTCAGCATCTGAGGTGTGCTGGTGTAATAGCGTTTGTTTTTGTTCAGTGCCGTAATTTCCTCCATTTCGCTTTCGCTCAGGCTGAAATCAAACAGGTCAAAATTGGCGCGGATATGCTCCGGATTCTTGGAGCCGGGAATGACCACGTTTCCTGCCTGAATGTGCCAGCGCAGGATGATCTGTGCATTGCTCTTTCCGTATTTCTTGGCCAGTTTAGAGAATACCGGCTCCTGTATCAGCGCCTTATCTCCATGCCCCAACGGATACCATGCCTGAATCACCATGTTTTCCTTTTTCAGAAACGCTTTCAGTTCCTGCTCCTGGGAATATGGATGCACCTCCGTCTGTAAAATGGCCGGTTTCACTTCGCAGATATCCAGAATCTCCTGAATCTGATCAGGTGTAAAGTTAGACAGGCCGATGGCTCTGACCTTGCCTTCTTTATAGGCTTTTTCCATCAGCTTGTATCCAGCTGCGTAGTTACCGGCAGGCTGATGGATCAGAAGAAGGTCTGCTCGTGTCAAGTAAGGAATAAAAATTTTCTACCTGTGCGGTTGAATCTTAAGCTAATAGCCCTTGTCTTTTTGACAAGG
>JAUNGB010000137.1 GCA_030524715.1 Eubacteriales bacterium
CGAACGGTACGCTACGTGGTGTGGAAGGGGAGGGTAAAATCTCCCCTATCCGATTTATTGCGCCAGACGGATATACTTACATATCCATTCGGCTGTTGCTTTTAATAAGTACTTGTATCATCGGTAAGTACTTGTATCATCGGGCTGATCAATAGAAATCATTGTGAAGCAGCTCATGCTCTTTGCCTTTGAGCAGTCCCTGGTAAAGCTCAAGTACCAGCGGATTCTCATCGGATTTCTTGATAATGGTGGTGTTATCTGCATTGTACAGTCCTCTTGCACGCGCAGCCTTGGTTCTGTCGCCTGCTCTGGTAGGCTGTCCGCCGCCCATAATACATCCGCGGCGGCATGCCATAACCTCGATCAGATGGTATTCCGCCTCTCCGTTCTTCACACGTTCCATCACAGTCCTTGCATTAGCCAGGCCGCTGGCAACGCAGATCTTCACGTCTATTCCGTTATACGGAACCGAAAATTCCTTGATTCCCTCTTCCCCACGAACGCCGCATTCTGCGATCTCGCGCATAGCTTCTTTGGAATGATCCGGGGTAAGACGGCGGAGAACTGCCTCCGTAACGCCGCCGGTAACGCCAAAAATCACGCCGCCGCCGGAGCCGAAGCCGAACGGCATATCGCATGCTTCCGGTTCCAGCTTGGAAAGATCCAGGCCGTACTCATCGATCATACGGATCAATTCTGTTGTTGTGATAACGATATCAGTATCCTGCTCGCCCTTGGTAAAGCTGTTGGGCCGGAGCGCCTCCGCCTTCTTGGCGGTACACGGCATAATGGATACCATCACCGTCTTTTTGCCTTTGGCATTTTCGGGATCACGGAAGTGTTCCTTAATAACCGCTGACATCATTCCCTGGGGTGAACGGCAGGTGGACAGATTTGGGATATAATCCTTATACTGGTCAGTGATAAACTTCACCCATGCCGGACAGCAGGAGGTCAGAAGCGGAAGCTTTCCGCCGTTCTCTACTCTTCTTAAAAACTCTGCCGTCTCTTCCATAATGGTAAGGTCGGCGCTGAAGGTGGTATCATAAACCTCATCAAAGCCCATCTTATGAAGGGCGTTAACGATCCTTCCCATAACGCTCTTGCCTTTGGGGAGTCCGAAGTGGTCGCCCACCGCTACACGGACAGCCGGAGCTACCTGTGCCACTACGCGGATATTTTTGTCGCTGAGCGCTTCCCATACGTCCGATCTGCTGGAATGGATGGAGATTGCTCCCGTAGGACAGAATATACGGCACTGGCCGCAGTTTACACAATCAGTGGATGCGATAGGTTTATCAAAGGCAGGAATAACCATTGCCTCTGTACCGCGGTTTACAAAGCCAAGCACGCCCACGCCCTGCAGTTCTTCACAGGCACGTACGCAGTTGCCGCACAGGATACACTTGCTCGGATCCCGTACAATGGACGGGGAGGACATATCAATCGGATGTTCCTCTTTATAATTCTCGAAACGGATCTCACGGATACCCATCTTGTGTGCCAGCTCCTGAAGCTTACATTCCCCGCTCTTACGGCAGGTTGTACAGTCGCGGCAGTGGGATCCAAGGAGCAGCTCCACGATCAGTTTTCTGTATTTACGGATTCTTCCGGAATTGGTGTAGATCACCATTCCGTCTCTCGGTTCTTCTGAACAGGAAGCAAAGGTTCTTCCTCTGTCATCCTCTACTGTACACAGACGACATGCTCCAAAGG
Source organism: Eubacteriales bacterium (assembly GCA_030524715.1). Taxonomy (GTDB): domain Bacteria; phylum Bacillota; class Clostridia; order Lachnospirales; family Lachnospiraceae; genus Blautia_A. Next base: position 1,717 of record JAUNGB010000137.1, read on the forward strand.
TGGATAATTCGGAATGATAGCACAGTGTCGGAATGTTGATGCCTGCCTTACGGATAACGGTCAGGACATTTTTCTCATCGGTAAATTCTACTTTTCTACCGTCAATCGTCATAGTTCCCATAGTTTATCCTCCCTTCTATGCTTCCACATAAACTGCGTCAAAGTTACAGTTGTCTTTACATGCGCCGCACTTGATACAAAGATCATTATCAATCTTATATGGCTTCTTGATCTTGCCATGGATCGCGCCTGCCGGACAGTTCTTGGCACATTTGCCGCATCCGATACAGAATTCCGGATTAATGTGGAACTGACGAAGGGCTGTACAAACCTTCGCACGGCATTTCTTGTCTTTGATATGCTCTTCATATTCGCTGCGGAAGCGTTTCAGGGTACTGATAACCGGGAGCGGGGCGCTCTTGCCAAGTCCGCAAAGAGCCATGCTCTGTACCATTCTCGCAAGTTCTTCCAGTTCGTCAAGGTCAGACATTTCGCCCTTGCCGTCTACGATTCTTTCCAGGATCTCCAGCATACGCTTGGTACCTTCACGGCAGGGCACGCATTTGCCGCAGGATTCTCTCTGGGTAAAGCTCATGAAGAATCTGGCTACCTCTACCATACAGGTATTCTCATCCATAACTACCAGGCCGCCGGAGCCCATGATGGCGTCCAGCTTCTTAACGGAGTCGAAATCCAGCGGCTGATCCAGTTGGTCGTCTACCAGACATCCGCCGGAGGGTCCGCCGATCTGTACGCCCTTAAATGCAGCGCCGCTCTTTAAGCCGCCGCCGATATCATAAATAATGTGGCGTAAGGTGGTTCCCATAGGCACTTCGATCAGGCCGGTGTTTTCGATGGAGCCGGTCAGGGAGAAGGTCTTGGTTCCCGGGCTGCCCTCTGTACCGATGGTACGGAACCAGTCTGCGCCCTGAAGGATGATCTTCGGAACGTTTGCATAGGTTTCTACGTTATTTAATACGGTCGGCTTCTCCCAAAGGCCCTTTTCTACGGTACGAGGCGGTTTTACACGGGGCATTCCGCGGTTGCCTTCGATAGAGGCTGTCAGCGCGGAGCCTTCGCCGCATACGAACGCGCCTGCGCCGCGGTTAATATGTAAGTGGAAATTCACGCCGGAGCCTAAGATATTATCTCCCAGGAGGCCGTAAGCCTCTGCCTGCTCCATTGCCATGCGGAGTCTCTTTACGGACATGGGGTACTCTGCACGAACATAGATATAACCGTTCTCTGCGCCTACTGCGTAAGCGGCAATGGTCATACCTTCGATCATCTTATAGGGATCGCCTTCCATTACGGAGCCGTCCATGAACGCGCCCGGGTCGCCTTCGTCGCCGTTGCAGACTACATAGCGTACTTTTTCTTTCTGGCGCGCAACCTGTCCCCATTTCTTGCCTGCCGGAAAACCTGCGCCGCCGCGGCCGCGAAGACCGGATTTGGTCACTTCATCAATAACGGACTGGGGATCCATGTCAAACAATGCCTTTGCCAGAGCGGTATAGCCGCCAACCGCAATATATTCATCAATGGATTCCGCATCGATCTTGCCGCAGTTTTCCAGAACGATTCTTGTCTGCTGGTTCAAGAACGGAATATCATCCGGATGGGGACAGACTTCATTATTATGCCTGTAAAACAGGCGCTCTACCGGCTGTCCGCCGAGAACGGTTCTCTCTACGATCTCTTTACAGTCTTCTACCTGTACATGTACATACTGGTAATCATAGGGCTCGATACGCATCAGAGGCCCTAATTCACATAAGCCCTGGCAGCCTGTCTTTACAACTCCGATGTGCGGGACGTCCTTCTGCATTTCAATCTTTACGCCTTCGACATCCTTGCAAAGCTTTACCATTTCGTCGTAAATCTTCTGCGCGCCGGAAGCGATACATCCGGTACCTGAACAGACAAGGACACGGCAGGTATAGGTATCTAAATTTGTCTGAACTTCAGACTGTTTGTTTAATAAATCTTCTCTACAGGTAATACTCATGCCTTCTCACCTCTCAATCCTTCAAGCAGCTCTACAGCCTTTTCCGGGGTCATCTTCGGGTGCACTTCATCATTGACGGTCAGCGTAGGAGCCAATCCGCACGCGCCGAGACAGGATACGGTCTCAACGGTAAAGAGCATATCGTCTGTGGTATGCTTCTTGTGGCTTAAGCCCAGTTCCTTCATCATGGCTTCCTTTACCGGCATGGACTTCCTTACATGACAGGCTGTGCCGTCGCAGACCTTAATGATATACTTGCCCTTGGGTTCAAACGAAAAGTTCTCATAGAATGTGGCTACGCTGTAAGCCTTGGCTTCCGTCACCCCGATCTCCGCAGCAACATAGGTGAGAAGCTCTCCCGGCAGGTAACGGTATTCTGCCTGGATGTCCTGCATGATAGGGATCAGCGATCCGGCCTTACGGCCGTAATGTTCGATGATCTCATCTGCCTTTTTGTAATAAGACTGGTCTAACATTCATTTCCCTCCTTGATTTTGTTTTTCCTCCATTTTTCAAGTGATTTAGTAAATATACACAGATATCGTATTTGTTATTATACATGATTTTGACATTTTTCACAAGCTATATATTTTTAATTTTCTGGAAATTTCCCCTTAAAACCGCTTATTTTTAGGGCTTTTACGGATTGTACTCAAAAAAATGCAATGCAATTTCCTTGTCAAACCTGTTAATAAAAAAACGTTGATTTTTATGCAATTTTACTATATGATAGGAGTATGGTAGACACATAAAATAATGTTACTGTTCAGCACTATTAAAGCGTGTTTGAAAATTCATTCCAGCAATCTGCATCCCCACAAAGTGTGGAATACATCTTGCAGAAAGCAATTTTCAAACACGCTCCGGGAGTGAACAGTAAATATATAGGAGGAGATAGATAAGATATGGATATGCGAAATTTTGACACTCCGGTGAAGCAGATACGCCGGAAGATTTTTACGGAAATCGCCAGAATCGGCTTTGAATCCACAGACGATACCCTGATCCATGATATTGAGGCCATTCCTTACAATATCGTAGAGGAACGGGCCAAATACCGCGACAGCATTTACCGCGAGCGCGCCGTTGCCAGCGAGCGTGTACGTCTTGCCATGGGTCTTTCCCTGCGCCCGGAGAACCGTTCCGTCCATCTGACAGACGGCCTGGAGGCCAGCAACATTGACGAAAAATACTACGAGCCGCCTCTGATGCAGGTGATCCCTTCCGCCTGTTCAGCCTGCGCCCCTAATAAATACGAAGTCAGCAATATGTGTAAAGGCTGCGTTGCGCATCCCTGCATGCTGGCATGTCCAAAGGGCGCTATCTCCATGGTCAACGGCAAATCCCACATCGACCAGGAGAAATGTATCAAATGCGGCAAATGTAAATCCGTTTGTCCCTATGACGCAATCGCCCACAAGGAACGTCCCTGCGAGCGCGCCTGCGGCGTCAAGGCGATCACCAGCGATGACCAGGGCCGTGCCAAAATCGTGGACGACAAGTGTGTATCCTGCGGTATGTGCATGGTAAGCTGCCCCTTTGGAGCGATTTCTGACAAATCCCAGATTTTCCAGCTTGCCCATTCTCTCCGTGAAGGGAACAAAATCGCGGCAGTTGTAGCTCCCGCTTATATCAGCCAGTTCGGGGACAAGGTTACTCCGCGTAAATTTAAGGCCGCATTAAAAGCCCTTGGCTTTTCCGATGTTTATGAGGTGGCTTTGGGCGCGGATATCGGCGCGATTTCCGAGGCCCATCATTATGCAAACGAGGTAGCTACCGGACATCTCCCGTTCCTTCTGACTTCCTGCTGTCCTTCCTGGTCCATGATGGCTAAGAAATCCTTCCCGACCATGATCGACAACATTTCCCAGGAGCTGACCCCGATGGTAGCCACCGCCCGTAAGGTGAAACAGGAGCATCCTGATTTCAAGGTGGTATTTGTCGGCCCCTGCGCTTCCAAGAAGCTGGAGGCTATGCGCAGAACCGTGCGCAGCGATGTGGATTTTGTGGTGACCTTTGAAGAGCTGGCCGCCATGTTCGACGCCAAGGATATTGACCCGGCATCCTTTGAAGGGGAATCCTCCCTCCACGACGCCACAGCCGCAGGACGTGGATATGCAGTCGCCGGAGGTGTTGCAGGAGCGATCGAAGCATGCCTGAAAGAATACTATCCGGATGTCCCGGTACATATCGAACATGCGGAAACACTTGCGGACTGCAAGAAAGTGCTTGCCCTGGCAAAGGCCGGCAAGCTGAACGGCTGTATGATCGAAGGCATGGCGTGCCCTGGCGGATGTATGGGCGGCGCAGGAACCCTTGTTCCATTCAGCAAATCCTCTAAGGAGCTGAAGAAATTCCTTGCAGCTTCCTCCAAGCAGCTTCCGCCGAAAGAACTGGAAGAAATCCAATTGGATTAGTACATTATTGCGCTGGTCAAATGGACATGCAGGCATGTCCGTCTGGCTCGCTGCCCGCGGAAATAAATCGGTCAGATACACAGGCTGAATATCAAATCCCCCGCAGAAAAACTCTGCGGGGGATTGTTATCAATCCCAAAGGGTTATACAGGATTGATGGAGGTATGTTTTGTGTTCGTATGACAACGAGGACACATCATTTTTTTCATAAAAATACAGCCGCCCACCCAAAGCGGATCTGTACTGAGACAGCGAGGTCTTTTCTGTCTCACCAGATGTTAAAGCTTTACTCGGAAGCTCATCTCTTACATTAAGCAGGTTTCCTGGCTTACGGATCACAGCCTGACTTCCCCTTCTCACAAAAAAGGCATAACTGCTGATGCAGTCCTCGCCTGCTGGGTATGCAATGGTTATCTGAAGTCTCACTCCCCGTTTACAGTGACCGGATCGCTCAGGTCTTTCACCTGATTCCCTCTCGACAATATTACATCTGTTCACAGCCTATGGGATATTACCTGATAAACAGATATAACAGTCTCACTTAACGCGTCATATTCACACTACATTTAATATAACAGACAGATACCTGTATTGTCAATTCCTGTCGTTATTTTTTTGACATTCTTTTTCTTTTATTTTTGCGCACACTAAAAGGCGCCCTGAAAAATCAGGGCGCCCTGGAGCATAGTCAGATTCCTCTTATGCGTTTACTTTTCTCATTGCTGCTTCTACTACATGTCCAACCAATACGGAAGTCGTTACGCTTCCAACACCGCCCGGAACCGGAGTGATCGCATCAACGATAGGCTCAACCGCTGCGTAATCAACGTCTCCGCAAAGCTTGCCTTCTGCGTTTACATTGATACCTACATCGATAATAGTCTGGCCTTCTTTTACATATTCTGCACCTACGACACCTGCACGTCCTGCAGCTACGATCACGATATCAGCTTCCCTTGCAACAGACGGCATATCAACGGTTTTTGTATGGCAGATAGTAACCGTTGCATTTTTCTTAACAAGCATCATAGCGGCCGGTTTTCCAACTACAAGGCTTCTGCCGATAACAACGGCCTTCTTGCCTGTGCAGTCGATTCCGTAGTGATCCAGAATTTCCATACAAGCCTGCGGTGTGCATGGAGGGAATCCGATCTGCTTGCCTGTAAATACGCCGGACATGGAAAGATCTGTCATGCAGTCTACGTCTTTTTCTGCTGCAAGGGCGTTTTCGATCACTGCCTGGTTCAGATGCTTCGGCAGAGGACGGAACAACAGAACGCCATGGATATGGTCGTCTTTGTTTACTTTATCGATAACAGCCAGAAGCTCATCCTGGGAAACATCTCCCGGCAGTAAAATCTTCTCGCATGCAACGCCTAATGTCTCGCAGCGCTTGGTAGCGCCCTTTTCGTAAGAAATATCGCTTGGGTTTTCGCCAACGCGGATGATGCAAAGAGTAGGGTTCACGCCCTTTCCCTGTAATTCAGCTACGTTTGCTTTAATTCTTTCGTTTAATGCTGCGGTTACTTCTTTTCCTAATAACTGTTTTGCCATTTTTTTCCTCCTGTGCCGCACTTACTGCGGCTTTAATCTGGGGCGCCTTCCGGCATTCCTCCTGTGCCGCATTTACCACGGCTCTAATCTGGGATGCCTCCCGGCCATCCTCTGATTTTTTTTCTATTATTTTAATCTGCCAAGTACACTGTCAAAGGTTTCATCTGCGATCTTCGTATATTTCTCAAGCATCGCATCAGCCTTTCTATTCAGCTCTTCCGCATATTCTCTGTCAGCCATGGACTTTGTATTAATGTATACATTCAGGCTGGCGCCCTTTAAAGCAGCCTTACAGAATGCTGCGCCGACGCCTGCGTCACTGATCGCAAGTGTGGAGCCCTTTGCGCCAAATTCCACGATCAACTCGATGGCTTCACAGCACTTCTCCATAATCTCCATAGGAACTGAGCAGGCATCCTTCAGAACGATCTCCATAACTCTCGCCTTTTCAGCCTTCTCCTCTTCTGTTCCTCTCGGCATTCCATAAGCCTTGGATAATGGCTCAAACACCTCAGCATCACGTTCAATGAGACGAAGGAAATCCTTCTGAAGCTGGTCGCATTTCGCTTTCAGCTCCCACATTTCCTCTTCTACATCTGCATATTTTTTCTTACCTACAGTCAGGCTTCCTACCATATTTCCAAGAGCAGTTCCGACAGCCGCTACCAGAGCGGATGCGCCGCCGCCGCCCGGAACCGGAGCCTTAGAAGCCAAAACCTCTACAAATTCCGTACAAGTACTTGTTGAAAATCCCATGGGCTTCATCTCCTTTTTTTATTTTTTTAACCTTCCTACTGCAAGGCGTGCCCAAGAAGGGGGAGTTTGAGGGGGACCTTCGGGCTTCGCA
>JAUNGB010000035.1 GCA_030524715.1 Eubacteriales bacterium
ACAGTAACTATGCGAATTTCAGCAGTTGATGCTGTTGCTCCGTGAATAATTCAGGTTTATTTTTTTATTTCTTTTTCACCTTCATCTTTTTTACCCTTTTGGGGCGGCATGCCGTTCAGAAATTTACTTAACTCGTCGGCGGATTTATGGATTTTTTTCAGATGTCTGCTTATCTCCTTATGATCGTAATTAAACTGGGTAATGATGGTTTCCAAACGCGGTATCCTTTTCATAAAGCCTCCCGTGATCATAAACATTCAAGACTCGCTGCGGACATTGGCATTCCGCTTTTCTGCATGCTCGTGCAGGTTTACTTTGCCAAGTTCCCGGCAGTTATAAGCTGTTTGTTGATCCATAGCCTTGCAGCCATTGCAAAACTATGGTGTGCAGAGCAACCCCAAGCATCTTACTATATTATATAGGGGTTTCTGAAAAAGGTTCACTGACGTCATACAGCTCCGCCAAATGAACATGCAAGCATATCCGCTTGGCTCGTTGCCCGCAGGAATAAACCCGGGGCGCGTCAGCGCCCCGGTATTCTGCGCGGTCTGCCCACAAGCTTACAGATGGGATTTCCCATGGCGGAAAATTTTTCTTCATATTCTGTCATGACATTTCCCGCCGACATTGCAGTATCATGATGAAGGTCGAAGGTATGGCACAGCAGCTCCCAATCCGCTTCTTTTATCTCTTCAAGGGAAAATTCAAATAAATCCCGGTTATCCGTCTTAAACTCTACAATACCGTCCTTCGCGAGAATCTTCGCATACCGATCAAGAAATTCCCGGGAAGTTAATCTGCGTTTGGCATGACGGGCTTTTGGCCATGGATCAGAAAAGTTCAGGTAAATCCTGTCAACCTCCTGTCCGGCAAATATCTCCGGAAGAAGCCTGGCGTCCGTACGCATAAAGAACAGATTGGGAAGCATTATCCCTGCTGCCTCAAGCTCTTCTCTTTTCTGCAGTGCACGCAGCAGAACGCTGTCATACATCTCAATGCCAACATAATTAATTTCCGGGTGCAGCCTTGCCATATCCATCAGGAAACGCCCCTTGCCCATTCCAACCTCGATATGAAGAGGCTGCTTCTCGGGAAAAACGGCTGCCCAGGTTCCTTTATGCGCTTCCGGGTCATGAATCACATAAGGACTTTCCAAAATTGCATTCTTTGCTCCTGGTATATTTCTTAATCTCATAGTGTCCTCCGTTTTGTAAATAATTACACTATACATGCTTTCCGCGTTTCATGCAAGATGAAATTACCAGATTGCAAAGCGTTCAGAACAGCCCCAAAGAAACCTCCGTCTCGCAGCAGATATCCTCCGCCGATTTCCCCGCATAAATCTGATAGGTTCCTTTTTCTGTCACATATGTATTTTCTTTCTCATCAAAATACATAAATGCCGACGGCTCCAGTTCAATTGCAGCGGTCTTTGTCTCCCCCGGTGCAATAGAAAGCTTGATAAATCCACACAGTTCCTTTGACGGACGGTCTATAGCGGAGTTCTTTTTGCCCACATAAATCTGTACCGTCTCTTTACCTTCTCTGTCTCCCGTATTTGTTATGTCCACAAAAACCATGATTTTTCCATCGCGAGCTTCCGCCTTCAGGTTCCCATAGGCAAAATCCGTATAGGAAAGTCCATATCCAAAGGGAAACAGAACTTTTTTTCTTTTTGTGTCGTAATAACGGTATCCCACATATATGCCCTCCGTATATTTCACTTTTTCACCTCCGGGAAACTCTCCCACACAATGAGCAGGGCAATCTGTGTAAACGATCGGAAATGTCTCCGGCAGCCTTCCGGAAGGATTTATCTTTCCGAAAAGTACCTCTGCAAGCGCGGTTCCCCCTTCCATTCCTGCATACCAGTGCCACACAAGAGAAGCCGCTTTATCCACCCACGGCATCTCCACAGGGGAACCTGACGCAATGACCACAACAGTGTCCGGTCTTACAGAAAGAAGGTCTTCAATAAGAACATCCTGTCCATAGGGAAGCTTCATATCCGGCCTGTCATGTCCCTCCAGATCCTGAAGATGGTTCTGTCCTCCTACAAAGATAACCATATCAAAGCTTTCATCTGCCGCTAGCTTCAGAGCCTCTTCCCGGAGCCGGGCCTGCTTCTCCAGGAGAGCCGCATCTTCGTTTCGCAGGATCCCAGTGCTTCCGCCGCCATTTTCCAGACTGTCTGCCTGCCAGTTCACACTATCTTCCACAGACTTCATATCATCTGCAAAATACCCTTCCGCGAAAACAATTTCCGCATTTCCCCCAAGCAGCTTCCTGATCCCCATCAATGGAGAGATCTCATACAATGCTTTAATCTCTGCGCTTCCGCCGCCATTGGAATGAAGCCTGTTTCCATTGTCTCCGATAACAAGAACCTTTTTGGTCTTTTCCGCACAAAGAGGAAGTTTTCCTACGTCATTTTTCAAAAGCACCACGGACTCGCGCGCGGCCTCCAAAGCTGTCATTCTGTGTTCCGGCGTATTATACGCGCCCGGCTTTCTTTTCTCATCCCCCATTTTATGAAGACGGAACAGCATTCTGAGGATATTTTTCACCTTCTCATCAAGAAAAGCTTCTTCTATCTCTCCGTTTTCCACTGCTTCCTTCAATGGCATAGCCATACAGTATTCATCGAAATTATTCTCCACTGACATCTCAATATCAAGGCCGCTTTCGGCAGCCTCTTTTGTATTATGGACAGCGCCCCAGTCAGAGACTACCATACCGTCATAGCCCCATTCCTTTCTGAGGATTCCGTTGAGAAGCCTTTTGCTTTCACAGCAATGCTCGTTTTTGTAGCGGTTATACGCGCCCATAAGGGAATAGGGCTTTCCTGCTTTAACCGCCTTCTCAAAGGCAGGAAGGTAAATTTCCCGAAGAGCTCTCTCGCTTACCTCCACTTCTACCCAAAGCCGTTCCGTCTCCTGGTTGTTAAGGGCAAAATGCTTCACACAGGCCGCTGTATCTGCAGTCTGGATTCCCTGGATCAGCGGTACCGCCAGTTCTCCTGTCAGATAAGGATCCTCGCTCATATATTCAAAGCTCCTTCCGCAAAGAGTGCTCCTTTTAATATTGATTCCGGGCGCCAGTATCACGTCCTTTCCTCTGGCTCTTGCTTCCTCGCCAAGCACCTTTCCCGCTTCATAGGCAAGCTGCCGGTTCCATGTGGCCGCCAGCGCACTGTTGCTTGGAAGATAGGTAACATAATCATCACTGTTTCCAACCGCCACCCAGCGAGCATTTTCAAACTCATTACGAACCCCCATAGGGCCATCGGACATGGTCACGGCAGGAATTCCCAGACGTTCTACACCCTTTGTGCGAAAAAGTCCGTCCCCGTGAATCATGCCGATTTTTTCTTCCAGTGTCAACTCAGATACCAGCTTCTCAATTTTTTCTTCCATATTTCTATCCATCATTTTCCTCCCCGGCAAATTGCTCTTACCCTTCATTTCACTCACAACAACGCTCTTTTCGATGTACATATCAGTCAACCCGTTTCCATATATCAGTCGGCAGGGCAGCTCATTTCTCGCACACAAACTCTCCGCCTTTTTCCAATCTGATCACACAGTCATTGCCTTTCATCTCAAAATCAGCCCCCTGCACAGATTTGATCTGCGTATTCACAAGAACAATGGTGCATGGTTTCTCTGCCGTCACCTGTACGGATATTTTTCCGTTTTCGCTGACCATAACCGCTTTTGTTTCTTCTGTCTGATCCATACCATAGACGACTGTCTCTGTCATTTTGCCCTCTGTCAATGCATACGCTTTCATGACCACATCCTGCGCATAGTCATAATCCGGCCTGTCGCCGCGGTTCCCCACGGCGATCAGGCTGTTCTCTTTTGCAAATACAGGAATACACAGATATCCGCAGTCCTCCTGATACCATCTGCCGCCTTCCTTTACCTCGCCGGTAAGATAATGGGTCCAGATTCCTTCCGGCAGATAGTAAACAGCTTTGCTGTCTTCATTAAAAATCGGTGCAACCAGAAGAGAATCTCCAAACATATACTGCTTGTCAAGATAAGCGCAATTAGGGTCCTGTGTAAATTCTAAAACCATGCTGCGCATCATCGGCACGCCTGTTCTGGATGTTTCAATAGCATTTCTGTATAAATAAGGCATCAGCTTTGCTTTTACCTCGGTAAAATAGCGCACAACCTCAACAGCCTCTTCATCATAAGCCCATGGTACACGATAAGAGGTGCTTCCGTGCAGTCGGGAATGGGAGGACATCAGGCCAAAGGCCGCCCATCTCTTATAAACATCGGCAGTAGAGGTATTTTCAAATCCTCCGATATCATGGCTCCAGTACCCGAAGCCGGACATCGTAAGGGAAAGGCCGCCTCTGAGGCTCTCTTCCATGGAAACATAATCCGACCAGCAGTCGCCGCCCCAATGTACAGGGAATTTCTGTCCGCCTACTGTTGCGGAACGTGCAAACAGCACAGCTTCTCCCTTGCCGCGTTTCTCTTCCAGAAGCTCATATACGCATTTATTGTATAAATAAGTATAGTAATTATGCATTTTCTGCGGATCAGAACCATCTGCATACACACAGTTTACAGGAATTCTCTCGCCGAAATCTGTCTTAAAACAGTCCACTCCCATATCAAGCAGCACGGCCAGCTTTTCCTGATACCACCTGTATGCCTCTTTATTGGTAAAATCCACAATGGCCATTCCAGGCTGCCACATATCCCACTGCCACACATCCCCGTTGGGGCGTTTAATGAAATAGCCTTTTTCCATCCCCTCTTTAAAAAGCGCAGACTCCTGTCCGATATACGGATTGATCCATACGCAAATATTCACGCCTTTTTCCTTAATACGGCGCAGCATCCCCTCCGGATCCGGAAATACACGGCTGTCCCAGATAAAGTCACACCAGTGAAACTCCTTCATCCAGAAACAATCAAAATGAAACACCCGAAGATTGATTCCCCGCCGGAGCATTCCGTCAATAAAACTCATCACTGTATCTTCGTCGTAATTAGTAGTAAAAGATGTAGAAAGCCACAGTCCAAAGGTCCAGGGCGCCGGAAGCGACGGCTTGCCTGTAAGGTCTGTATATCTTGTAAGAACCTCTTTCATGGAAGGCCCGTTAATAACAAAATAATCCAAAGCTTCCCCCGGTACGGAAAATTCAACCTTTGATACCTGCTCTGTAGCGACCTCAAAGGATACCTTTTCCGGATGATTCACAAATACACCATAACCTCTGTCTGTAAGATAAAACGGAATATTTTTATAGGACTGTTCTGTGCTTGTACCGCCATCCTCATTCCAGATATCCACGGACTGTCCGTTTTTTACAAATGCGCCGAACCGCTCCCCAAGACCGTACACATGCTCATTGACAGAGAGGCCAAGCTGCTGTCTCATATATGCTTTTCCCTCCGGATCCATATCATAGGCTGTGCCTGTCCAGTCGGTGCGCATATATGCAAGGTCACGTTTTGTACTTTCCGTAAGAAGCTTTCCGTCTCTCTCATAGCTCATGGCCCATGTTTCTTTATGAATGCGCAGCGAAAGGCTTCCGCTTTTTACGATCACCTCATCTTCTGTCTCACAGAACTCCCCTTTAAAATCCTCGTTGAAATTCAGCTCAAACGCAGGTTTCTTTTCCTGTATTCCCAGATAATGGCTCACCTGAACACGGATCATCTCAGGGGCGGGTGTTGTAATGCGCACAGTCAAATTGATCCCGCCAAGAGTATCGCCTCTTTTTACGATCCGATGGGTGGGCGCACAGATAACCGCTTCCTTTTCCGAACACTTTACAAAATATACTTCCTGCGGCGCAAAGCATTCAATCCCTTCCTTTTGCAGCCAGCAACCATTTCCAAATTTCATATTATATAAGCTCCTTTTTCACTTTTCTGTTATAATTTGGCAGCTCTTAAGCAGCCCATATTCCTAACACGCTCTGATTATAACGGAAAAAAATTCATTTTAATACCGTCAAGATTCGATATGAATTACTTTAATTTTTAGACCTTTACCCGGTGTGATTTCATTGCAAAACAGTTATTTTTTCTGTATACTTAAACACAGACAGGCATTCCCCCGCGTAAAGGGGACATTCGTACAACATTAAGCAGAAACACGCTCTGGTATCATTACATAATAAGCAGGAAGGGGGAGAAATTCTTTGAGTGCAAAAAAGTATCCGGCGTCTGTCTTCAGCCGCCCCAAGGTACAGAAACAGCTTGTCACTATTTTTATCATAGTGCTTCTGATTCCTGTCACCTTCTGTATCTTTATACTCAGACAATCAAACCGCTCCTTAAACGAGCATTACCAGGAACAGACAGCATCCGATAACCAAAGGGTGAAGTCTATTATGTTCGATGTAACCACCAATATATATAATGCAGCCGAAAACCTGGCGTCCGACCAGGAGCTTCTGGAGCTTCTCTATACGGATTACTCCTCCTGGGACGAGGTACGCCGGGCGGTGGATCAGTACAAAGGAATTTACAATATCCTGGCCAGAGACACCTCCGTTTCCTCTATCAATATATATACCTTAAATGAAACTATCGGTGATTACTCTTATTTCCATACGGTCACAGAGGATATTCAGAAGAAAGACTGGTATCTCAAAGCCTCCCGGACTCCTTCCGTATTCTGGGAGACAAGACACCGGACCGATACCCATCATAACATGTACTGGGAACTTAACCTGTACCGAAGGATTCCCCTTCCCCAAAACGGAAGCTTCGCAGTCATGAATATTACCGTAAGCGACAATTACCTGAAAAACCGTATTGACAATACAACCATGGAGGCAATCCTCACTGTCAACGAAAATCCTGTTTTCTACAGCAGTGAAAAAGCCTTTACGGGAAATGGCTTTCCTCTGGAAATTGATTCCTCCGCTGCGTCTTACAGCTATTCGGGGGATCTGGAATTGAGAGGAAAAAAGGTCACAGCCTCCGTCAGTACGCTGGTTCCTCTGAATTCCGACGACCGCCTGTATATGCTCTCCTATGACCCGGATGCTCCGGCCCACGTCAGGTCTGTCCTGATGACCTACATCTGGATCACAGCCGCTGTCATAGTGATCCCCTGTATTCTGTTTCTGGTTTATTCCTGGTATTTCAGCGGAAGAATACTGATGCTTCGAAAGGCTATGTACCAGGCAAGCCATGGAAATTATGATATTATGGATTCTTTTACTGGAAATGATGAAATTTCCGAAACATTCCTTGATCTTCGTACCATGATCGACGAGATCAAGTCCAAAGAAGCCGAGATATATACCGCCAAAATCAGAGAGCAGGAAATCATTAACCGCCAGCAGCAGATGGAATTCAAGGTTCTGGCCAGTCAGATCAACCCTCATTTTCTGTACAACACATTGGAGACAATCCGCATGAAGGCTTTCACCGCCGGAGACAGAGAAGTAGCCACGGCAATTAAGCTCCTTGGCAAATCACTGCGCTATGTACTTGAAAATACCGGCACTGTTTCCATTCCGCTCTCTAAAGAGCTGGATTATATCCATACCTATATTTCTATTCAGAAGCTGCGCTTTGGCAGCAGATTTGATTTTGAAGAGGACATTCAGCCGTCGATAGACCTGACGGAATATAAAATTCTTCCGTTGATGCTCCAACCCATTGTGGAGAATTCCATTTCCCACGGACTCGAAGGTATAGAAACCGGCGGACATATCCTTCTGGAGATATACGAACTGGAGCCGTTCCTCTATATATGCATCTCCGATAACGGAAAAGGTATGACAGATGAGGAACTGAAGCATCTCCGCCAGAGAATCAATACCAGGGACGAAACCCGGACCAGGAGTATCGGACTCTCCAATATTAACCATAGATTACAGCTTTGTTATGGCGCCGAATGCAGGCTTCAGGCAGAAAGCACCGTTGGTATCCGAACTGCTTTCACGCTGAAGCTTCCGCTTAATAAGATCAGGGAGGAATCATAAAATGAAAGTTCTTATTGCAGATGATGAAGTAGTTGTACTGGAAGGACTGAAATATATTATTGACTGGGAAAATCTTGGTTTTTCCATCTGCAGCCAGTCAAAAAACGGAGAAGAAACGCTCGAAAAAATCCTGCGTCTCCAGCCAGATCTGGTTCTTCTGGATATTCGTATGCCCAGGCTTTCAGGAACTGAGATTGTACAGATTGCCAGAGAAAACGGCTTTCGGGGACATTTTATCATCTTAAGCGGCTATTCGGATTTTTCCTACGCGCAGACAGCCATTAAATACGGAGTGGATTTTTACCTTACCAAGCCTATTGACGAAGAAGAACTGGAAAATGCGGTGCTCACAGTGAAAAAACAGATTGAAGATGAGCGCAAATCCGCCATGACCTTAAACCAATACCGGGAAAACGCCAGAGATACCATTATCCGCAGCCTGCTTACAGGCAGCTTCAAGGATATTTCCAGCCTTAATCTTACGGATCTTCACCTGTCCACAGACATCTATCAGGTAGTTATGTACGAGCGTTTTACCCAGGATCCCTTCCAGGTTACCTGGGATTTTGCAGAGCTTCTCCGTGTCACCAACCAGGATCATAATTCCTTTGACCATGTAAGTCTGGAACGAAGGGAGGTTATCCTTCTGAAGGGAAGCTTCGCCCTTGATCGCTTTGAAAGGCTGCTTAGCCACTATCATGTAAATCCTCAAAAGGGATCCCCTCTGGATTCCCTGTTTCTGACCTATGGACGCAGGGTATACAGACCGGAAGATATCACTTACTCCTACGAGGATGCCTGCGCTCTTCTGGAAAGGCGTTTTTTCTGCGAACACAATCAGCATGTGCTGGGTTATGAAGCTCTTCCTTCCGCCGGGGAACTGACCTATCGTGTAACAGATGAAGAAGCCAGCCGTTTTTCCTCTCACCTGACAGACTATATTCAGACCCAGAACCGCAGATGTATTGTCGAGGAACTTGGAAATATACGAAAAAATCTGTACTATTGTGCAGACCAGATTCCTGCCATTAAGAGATTTCTTATTGATATCTATCTTCAGATCAGGCAGAAGATCTCCCAGGTTTACGTCAATATACAGATCCCCTTCTGCACAAATTCCGCTATGATCGACTCCATTGACAGTAAATTTTATCTGTATGAGATCCTGAATCTCTTAAATGAACAGTTTGAAATGTGCATGAATGCCATTGGTTGTCCCTCAAGCGACACGATCATGGATGATATCCTTCACTATATCAACTATAACTATATGGAAAACCTGAAGCTTGAAACTATTGCGCCGCTTTTTGGATATAACAGCGCTTATCTCGGTAAAATATTTACGAAAAAAGTGGGGGAAAGCTTTAATTCCTATCTGGACCGTATCAGGATCGACCATTCCAAGCTGCTCCTGAAAGATGAAAGCCTGAAGGTCTATGAAATTGCTGAACGGATCGGATACAAAAATGTAGATTATTTCCACAAAAAATTCAGGAAATATGTAGGCCAAAGTCCCGCAGAATACAGAAAAACCGCAGGTCTTCAGAAATAATCCTCGCGGGCGAGTGTTAAACGGCAGTAAAGCATTCCCCATACCCACCGCTTAGAGCTCTGCGCACCTGAAGCGGTGGGATGCTTATCCGCGTTTAAACACTCTCCAAAATCATAACATCCTTGGGCTTCATTTCCACCTCACTGCCTGCCGGATAAAAAATTCCTGTAAGAAGGTCAGTTCTTTCATCCTTTACCACACAAGTAACCGGACGGTTGTTATGATTCAACACAAACAGGTAACCTTTTTCTCCTTTAAACCGCTCTGTGGCTTCCACGCCTTCCGGCGCCTTAAGGACAGGCAGGATTCCCTGCTCTTCCAGAATATTCCGCAGGAAAACCTTATAAAACTCTTTTGAAGAGCGGGTTCCCATATAATAAGCCTTTCCTTTTCCAAACCGGTTCACAGTGATTACCGGAGTATCCGCATAAAAATCCTTCTGATAAACAGCCAGCTCCTTCGCGCCCTCCAGATGCATGATATCGCACAGAAGAGCTGCCGGATATTCTTTTCCCTCATACAGGAAACGATTGGTCATATCCGGAGGCAATGCATCTGACTCCTCCACCCAGATACCCAGGATATCCCTCAATTTTCCCGGATACCCGCCTGTGATCACAAGATCATGCTCATCCACATATCCGCTGAAAAATGTGGTAATAAAAGTTCCTCCCCCGTTCACAAAGCTTCTGATCTTTTCATCATAGCCGCCCTTTGTCATATAAAGGATCGGCGCAATTACCACATCATACTTTTTCAGGTCGTCTTCTGTTCCAATAATATCTACTGCATAATTCTGTTCTTCCAGAGCCTGATAATACAAAAATACCTCATCCAGATATTTCAGATCGCAGCTTGGCCCTGCGGAATACTCAATTCCCCACCAGTTATCCCAGTCCACAAAAACAGCCGCCCTTGCGCAGCTTACCGCGCCAAGTGTTTTGTCTCCCAGTTTCTTCAGTTCCTGTCCCAGCGCCTGGATTTCCCGGAATACTCTTGTATTCTCTGTTCCCGCATGGTCAATGACAGCCCCATGATATTTCTCACAGGCGCCGATACTTCTTCTCATCTGGAAAAACATTACCGCGTCCGCACCGTGAGCCATGGCCTGGTAACTCCAAAGCCGCATGACTCCCGGCCGCTTCAACGCGTTATAGGAAAGCCAGTTGGTCACACTTGGAGTCTGCTCCATAAGTACAAAAGGCTGTCCACCCTTAATTCCCCTCATCAGGTCGTGATTCATGGCAATTCTGGAGTATGGATCTTCATTTGCAGGATAATTGTCCCAGGAGATAAAATCCATGGCTTTTGCCCACATCTGATAATCAAGAGGTTTATAAAATCCCATAAGATTCGTTGTTATTTTCGCATCGGGAATCACAGATTTAATCGCGTCATATTCGGCTTTAAAGCACTTCAGCATTCCCTCTGAATTAAACCTTCTGTAATCCAGAGAGATTCCCTGAAATGTAGTTCTGTTTTCCTCAAAATGCTCGCTTAGAAGATTCGGCAGGACAATTTCGTCCCAGTCATAAAACGTATGGCCCCAAAAAGCCGTATTCCACGCCCTATTCAAATGATCTATGGTCTTGTATTTCTCTTTCAGCCACTGTCTGAAAGCCTTTTCGCAATTATCACAGTAGCATTCCCCTCCATACTCGTTGCATACGTGCCATCCCACGATACATTCTCTGTTCCCATAGCGCTCTGCCAGCTTCCTTGCCAGCAGTACAGAATATTTCTGATAGGTCGGGCTGTTCTGGCAGGAGTTATGACGGCCTCCGAATTTATGCTTCCTGCCGCTGAAGTCCGTTCGGAGAATATCGGGATGCCTCTTAGCCATCCATGCCGGGTGGGCTGCAGTGGAGGTTGCCATACACACCTTTAATCCGTTTTTCTCCACCAGATCCATAATCTTGTCAAGCTTACTGAAATCATAGGTGTTCTCATCAGGCTGGAGAGCCGCCCAGGAAAATACGTTCAAGGTTACAATATCAATTCCTGCCAGCGCCAGAAGGCGCATATCCTCCTCCCATATTTCTTCAGGCCACTGCTCCGGATTATAGTCTCCTCCATAAAGGATTTTATTTATTCTCTCGTCATTAATCATACTGTACTCAACTTTTCTCCTTTTTTAGTAATCCGGAAACAGGGTTCCCGTAAAGGGCACCCTGTTCTCTATTTTACATCTTAATATTATCACGGATTATTCTTCAGCTTCAACATCATCTGTGGCTGTATCTGCTGTTGTATCATTCTCTGCTGCTGTATCTGCTTTATCGTCTGCTGCACCATCTGCTGCTGTATCTGCTTTATCGTCTGCTGCTGTTTCAGTTGCAGCATTGCCATTCTCAGCTTCATAGGTTTCTACAACCTCTACACGGGCATCGTTCTGCGCTTTCGCACATTCCATATCATATTCAAGAACCTTCTCATAATCCAGTCCTTTTAAGGTTGTCTGCATTTCATCAAGAAGAGAATTAAATTCATCTTCATCAGAAGCAAATACCATCTTCCATGAATACTCAACGATAGACGCTTTACACTGTCCGCGAAGCGTTGTGATCTGAGAATCCTCTTCAGGCACTACATATCCGCTTCCGGGAGCAACAAGGATTTGATTGTTATCAGCAAGATAATCCATCGTCGTCTGTGCACCCATCTTTTCCTGCCAGTCTTTTGTAAGCTCTGATGTCTGGCTTTCCAGAACAGAATCCCAGGTTGTATAGTCATAGCAGATACCTGTATTCGGATCAGAGTCAAGCTGATTCACCGCCTTGTAGTTCAATGCAGATACGCCGTCCTTCCAGGAACCGCCGCCCCATTCATCAGGTACGTTGACTGCTTCTCCGTACAGCGCCTGTTTCCCGAAATCTGTCAATACAGGCTGCCCATCCTGTACTTCCCATGTCAGCCCTTCCGGTCCGCAGGTGTTTGCTGTCTGCGCGCAGGAATCCATTACCCCTTCCGGAGAATACAGCCAGTCAATAAAGTCTGCCATTCTCTGGGGATCCTCCGCCTTGCTTCCGATCATAATACAGCAGTTCTGCGCATTACCGTTTACCTGACATCCGTAGGAGAAAATGGTTTCGTCTTTTACAGGAACAAACATGAAACCCTTGCCCTCCGTCTTATTTGCTTCTGTATTGTAAGCGCCCTGTCCAAGCCATGCATATGGAGCAAAAAGAATCTGTCCATCCTGATATTTTGTAAACAGAGTATCATAGTTCTGTGTTGTGGATTCCGGATCCACAAGGCCCATCTGATTTGCATCAAAAAGGAATTTCAGGGATCTTATATAAGGAGAATCTGACTCGATCAGGCTCTGGTAGTCAGAACCATCTGCCTTGGCAAGAACAAATCCGATTTCATCATATCCGTAAAGGGAAGCTTCCGGCTTCGCATTTGTCATCAGGTTTCCATCCCAGTCCTTAAACAGAGAGATCGCATAGGTTTTTTTGCCGCTGTCACTTTCAGGTACGGATTCCTGCATTTTCTGAAGGACAGGAAGAAGGTCTTCCAGTGTATTTACTTCCGGATATCCCGCTGCCTTATAAGCATCCCATCTCACATATACACCATAGTTTGGTTCCAGACCCTCAGATGAGGTTGTGGGGGAATTGCTGGAAACCTCGGAAGGAATGGCATAAATTCCGTCCTCTTCCACCAGCTCCGCTGTTTTTTCAATAGCGCTGTCATAACGATGAATGTTCTCCTTGTCCTTCAAAAGATCTGTCATATCCATAACAAGGCCCGCGGTCACAAGGTTCTGGAGACGTCCGTTGGCTGCGCCCGTAATGATAATATCGCCAAGGTCGCCTGCTGCGGATCTTGTCTGGAAAAGGGTATCTCCTCCTCCTGCCACATTGGGAGCAATAATATTCAGTTCCATATTAAATTTATCTTTTACGATTTTTGCAAACCATCCGGACTGGATACCCTGATAGTTTGACTGGCTGTCAAATACATCCACAGTAATAAAATCTTCATACTGGGAATCAGATGCATCCCCCTGCGGCGCCTCGCCGCTGTCTGCAGTTTCTGTAGTTCCTGCTGCCTTTTCTGTTTCCGAAGACGCACTGTTCTCTGAGCCTTTATCTGAGCCGCAGCCTGCAAAAGCAGTCGCTGCCAGCAAAGCGCTTAATATAACGCTGATAACTTTTTTCTTCATATTAATAAAACCTCCGTTGTGATAAACTTAGTCAAGCAGATTTTTACGATTCCTTTGCTGCTTATTCATAGCCGGATAACCTGCTCCGGTTAAGCTGTTCAGTATCTTTTTCATTATAACAACATGATAACTATAATAACATTATAACTTTTTATTATAACATCAGCCTTTAACAGAACCGATCATAATACCTTTCACGAAGAATCTCTGGAACATCGGATAGATGAACAGGATCGGAAGTACTACGATAACAGAAACTGTCATACGTATGGATGTCGGCGTCTGCTGGGTAGCTACGGCCGCCATATTCAGAGCGCCTCCGGCACTGTTCTTAACCATAGCCGCAAGGGAGCTTGCCTGGTTAATATAAGTATACAGGAGATACTGTAAAGAATAAAGCTTCTGATCCGTAATATAGATCAAAGTATCCTGGAAAGAGTTCCACTGTGCAACTGCCGCAAAAATAGCAACCGTTGCCATGATCGGTGTACATGCCGGCAGAATAATTCTGCAGAAAACCGTCATAGTTCCCGCACCATCGATCTCCGCCGCTTCCTGAAGAGCTTTTGGAATGGACTCTACATATGTCTTTACCAGAATGATATTAAAGGGTTGTACAATTGCCGGAAGAACATATACCCAGAAGGTGTTTGTCAGATGAAGTGTTTTCATCGTGATAAACATCGGGATAAGTCCTGCATTAAAGTACATGGTGATCACCATGAAACGGTACCAGAATTTTCTGCCCCACATTCTTTCCTGTGTAAACATAAATCCAAGAAATGCAGAAGCCAGTACTGTACATACGGTACCCAGAACCGTCCTTGCCACGGAAATAGCAGCCGCTGTGGGCAATCCGCTTAACTGAAGTACCTGTTTATAATTCTCAAGGTGAAGTCCCCTGGGAATAAAATTAATCAGGCCATTGGCACTTAAATCATTGGCGCTGATGGTATTAATGATCAGATAATAAAAAGGATACAGGCAAATCAGTGTAAGAAGTCCAAATAATGTATAGTTAAACACATTAAAGATCTTGTCGGAAGTCGATAGAGGACGCTTATTTTCTTTATATACTACTTTTTTCATTTTCTCATTCTCCTTCCTTATACGATTGATTCTCCACGTGTTTTCTTGGAAACAAAGTTAACAATAAACAAAAGGGTTACGCTGACAATACTCTTCAACATACTGATAGCCGTTGCCAGTGAAAGGCTTGCGCCTGTCATACCGATGTTATATACATACAGGTCAAGAACCTGGATGTGCGCCTTGTTAAATGAGTTCTGGAATACGAAATACTGATCCATACCATTATTCAGGAAGTTCGCCACAGAGAGCATCAGCATTACAAAATATGTAGGAAGCAGAGCAGGAAAAGTAATGTGGCGCATAAGCTGGAATCTGTTGGCTCCGTCTACTCTTGCTGCTTCATATTGCTCCTGATCGATTCCTGTAATAGAAGCCAGATACATAATCGCACCCCAGCCAAGACCTTTCCATGTATTCCACAGAAGCATGGAAAGCCAGGTGTGTGAATCGCTGTCCAGGAATTTCAGCGGCTCTGTAATGATTCCCAGATTCTGCAGCAGAGTGTTTACCATACCTGTGTTGGAAAACAGACAGAACGCTACGGAATAAACCATAACCCAGCTGATAAAGTTCGGCAGTGTCGTCAATGTCTGTACCACTGTCTTGAACCATTTGCATTTGATCTCATTCAGCAAAATGGCAAAAAACAGCGGGAGCATGGAAGTCGCGATTCCCAGTAAGCTCATGGCAAAGGTATTCTTCATTACCTGAATCATCTGAGCAACCTGGGTTTCGTTTCCAAACAGCATTTTAAACCACTGCAGCCCTACAAAAGAGCATTTACTTAAAGGAAGCGGAGGTTTGTAATCATAAAACGCATAAATCCAGCCGTGCAGCGGGAAATAAGAAAACAAAAAGCAAAGTACAAGGAACGGCGCGATCATTAACGTGAGCTTTTTGCTTGTTTTTGGGCCTCGCTTCTTTGCGGTGTTTACCGCGGATGTCGGTTTTGACATCATTTCTCCCTCCTTCTTATTCAGCAGCATGCAATCCGTTAAAGCTGATATTCGCATTACGCTTCGCTGCATCTCATGAACACTGCATGCTGCTGCCTTTGAAATTATGAAATTATGGTAGCATTAATTTTCAGAGGCAAATACTGCAAAAATTTTACACGCTGCATGGAAAATTTAGGATTATCCGGAAGTGAAAATAAAAATCACTAATTTTTAATGTATCTGAGATATTATTTTTACTGTAGATTTGTTTCACCTGAATTACTAATATAATATTGAATATTATTGAAGCGGAGGTTTTTTATATGAAATTTAACCCGGAAGGCCCGTTCTTTGAATTTATGAATACTTTGGCCGCATTTATAGGCTTGAACGTTTTGTTTCTTATCACATGTCTTCCTGTTGTAACTATCGGTCCGGCTCTGACTGCATTGTACACGGTTACTCTTCAGGAAGCCCGAAAAGAACACGGCTACATTTTTTCCACATACCTGAAGGCATTTAAAAGGAATTTTCCACAATCTGCAGCCGCTTTCCTCCTTCAGATGGTACTTATGCTGGTTTTTCTCTTCAACGCATTCTTCTGGGGAAATCAGGGCACTGTAACCGGTAATATCATTCTTTTTGTAATCACTGTGCTTCTTGTTATTCTTGCCCTATCCTTTTTGTATACCTTTCCTCTTCTGGCAAGGTTTGAGAATACGCTGAAACAGACGCTGCAAAACTCTATTTCCATAGCAATTGTAAATCCCCGAATCACCCTGGGGCTTCTTGCTGTTCAGGTGGTATGTGTTCTTCTCTGTGCTATTGTGCCCCAGGCAAAAATATTTATGCTGCTCCTTGGATTTTCTTTTCTGGCTTACTGTAATTCACTCTTATTTAATAAGCTTTTTTCTTCATACGAATCCGGCGAAAATTCCAAAGAGAAGGCGTATTGATGAAATACCAGGATAAATCAGACCCGCCCACGAATCTTAGGGTGAGTTTGAAAATTCATTCCCACCATTTTCAAACTCACTCTGGTGTGGAAGTCATCTCACATTTGATACATTTATAAGGAGGATATCACATATGAAATTCGGACACTTTGATGATAAGAACAAGGAGTATGTCATTACCACTCCCCAAACACCGCTTCCATGGATTAACTATCTGGGAAATGAGAACTTTTTCTCTCTCATTTCCAACACCTGCGGCGGTTACTCTTTTTACAGAGATGCCAAACTGCTCCGTCTCACCCGCTATCGATATAACAACGTCCCGGGTGACAACAACGGAAGATATTATTATATCAAGGACGGGGAAACCATCTGGAATCCTGGCTGGATGCCCACGAAAACATCGCTGGATTCCTATGAATGCCGACATGGACTTGGTTACAGCCGTTTTCTTTCTTCAAAAAATGGTATCTCTGCTGATTTCACAGCATTTGTACCACTGCGCGAAAACTGCGAGATTAATCGTCTCGTCCTTACCAATCATACAGATGAGGTGAAAACTCTGACCCTTACTTCCTATTTGGAATTTTGTTTCTGGAATGCCATGGATGATATGACCAACTTTCAGAGAAACTTAAGTATCGGCGAGGTAGAAGTCACCGGCTCTGAAATCTATCATAAAACAGAATACCGTGAACGCCGCAACCACTATGCCGTTTTTTCCGTAAACGCCACCGTGTATGGCTTTGACACAAGCCGTGACGATTTCCTGGGTTCATTCAATGGTCCTGATGCCCCGGATACCGTTCTGCGCGGTACTCCTGGCAATACTGTGGCAAGCGGCTGGGCAGTGATTGGTTCTCATTGTCTGAAAATCACCCTGAAACCTGGAGAAAAAAGATCCTTCATTTTCCTCTTAGGCTATATCGAAAATCCGGAGAACGAAAAATGGGAAGCTCCTGGTATTATCAATAAAAAGCCAGCCAGAGAAATGATTTCCCGATACAGAACAGACGAACAGGTGGACGCCGCTCTGGCTGACCTTTCCTCCTACTGGGAAAAACTGCTTTCCCGCTTTACCCTTGACTGTACGGACAAAAGGCTTTCCCGTATGGTAAATATCTGGAACCAATATCAGTGCATGATTACCTTTAATATGTCCCGCTCCGCTTCTTATTATGAGTCCGGCACTGGCCGTGGCATGGGCTTTCGTGATTCCTGTCAGGATCTTCTTGGCTTTGTCCATATGATTCCTGACCGCGCCCGTCAGCGGATTTTGGACATCGCCGCCACTCAGTTTGAGGATGGCAGTGCATACCATCAATATCAGCCCTTAACCAAGAAAGGAAATCTTGATATTGGAAGCGGCTTCAACGATGATCCGCTCTGGCTCATCGCCGGAACTTCCGCTTACTTAAAGGAAACCGGAGATTTCTCCATTCTGGACGAAATGGTAGACTATGACAATGATCCCTCCAAAGCACGTCTGCTTTTTGATCATCTGTGTCGTTCCTTCCACTACACGGCCGAACACCTTGGTCCACACGGACTCCCCCTCATAGGACGCGCAGACTGGAATGACTGCCTCAATCTGAATTGTTTTTCCAAAAATCCCGGTGAGTCTTTCCAGATTACAGGACCCTCTGAAGGACCTGTCGCAGAATCTGTATTTATTGCAGGGATGTTTGTGAAATACGGAAAAGAGTATGCAGATATTGCCGGTCACATTGGAAACCGGGAAGAAGAAGCTTTCGCAAAAGCTTCTGTTGACAAAGTATATCAGGCTGTTTTGGATGCAGGCTGGGATGGCGACTGGTTTCTGCGTGCGTATGATGCAAATGGCGACAAAGTTGGTTCCAAAGACTGCAAAGAAGGTAAGATTTTCATCGAATCGCAGGGTTTCTGTATTCTTGCCGGTATAGGCGTAAAAGAAGGGCTGGCAGAAAAGGCACTCATTTCAGTGAAAAAATACCTTGATACAGAATACGGCATCATGCTTCAGCAGCCCCCTTACTCTAAATATTATCTGAACCTTGGCGAGATATCCTCCTATCCGCCAGGATACAAGGAAAATGCCGGGATTTTTTGCCACAATAATCCATGGATTTCCATTGCTGAAACTATAGTCGGACATGGCGACCGCGCCTTCGAGGTATATAAAAAGACCTGCCCTGCATACATTGAAGATATCAGTGAAATTCACCGCACGGAACCTTATGTATACTCGCAGATGGTTGCCGGAAAAGATGCCCCGCGCCATGGCGAAGCAAAGAACAGTTGGCTTACCGGAACTGCTGCCTGGACTTTTTTCAATGTTTCTCAGTATATTCTGGGCATCCAGCCGGAGTATGACGGCCTGACCATCAATCCATGCCTTCCAAATCATCTGGATGAACTTCACATCACCCGGTATTTCCGGGATGCCTGGTACAATATTCATATACAGAACCCGAACCACGCAGAAAAAGGAGTTTCCTCCCTTAAGGTGGACGGCGCTGCCCTCCCTGGCTGTTTTATTCCCTTCCAGAAAGGCAAGAGCAGCTATGAGGTAGAGATTATTATGGGGTGACACATTATACATCCACAGCATGCGCTTGTCTGTCCCTGCAACACAAAAATCCCAGAAACCTTGCGGTTTCTGGGGTATCTTACATTTGGTCACAAGTTATCCTGCGATAACAAATCCATATTTAGATTGGATTATTCGATGATAGAAGCAACACGGCCTGAGCCTACAGTACGTCCGCCTTCACGGTATCAGAATGGCGTGTTGCAGAAAATAAATGGTTATTTTTCGTTCATTTTGTGCGAAAAAATACGGATTTTCCACTGCGTCCGTGTGGTTTTTGGGGATTTTGTTATCATGGTGTTATCATTACCCTTCAATAATATTGTGATACATAACTTCTGCAATACATTTTGTTCGCTCCACAATCTCTTTTTCTCCCCATTCCACTTTATCCTTATTTTCATCCACAAATCTTTTTACCGTTGCATATTGAGATTCTGGATATCGTGCCATTTTTAACTCAAACTTTTTATTAGACAACTCATTATTTAGTTGTTCTCCTAATGGTAATAAATTTCCTATCATACCTACATACTCTGTTTCAACTGATTCTGGTAAGATGTGTTCTATTGTAAATGAATTTGGCACCAACTCGTTAGAGGAATAATATGTATCCAATTTTTTCAAAATATACTTTACCAACTTTTTATCTTTTTCTTTTGTTGATGTATATTCAATTTTTTCAAATTGCTTTTCAAAGATACTATAGTCGGGTATTCCTTCTTTCAAGTCAGTAATCAAATTATTAATGCAATCAGCACTCTCCTTTTTACTTGTACAATTTCTTAATTGTCTTGCATATGACGAATATCTACGTTCAAGTCCAGATGGTCTACTTGAGCAAACAGCAGTAAATATAAAATGATAATGCTCCAAATAAACTAATATCTTTTTAAAATTTTTAAAGGATATTAATTGAGATTTTTTCATCTCAAACAGTGCAAGTAAAAAGATTCTAACTTGTGATACATTAAAAATACTAAAACTTTCTAAACAATTGTATATAAACAGTTCTTCTGGTTGCGTCCAATCTTCTCTCTTAGGTGTCGCTATTAAAGAATATTGCTTAGCTTCGTTTTCTAGTGAATTAATAAACTTTGTATATTCTTCAATTGTACGTGGTATAGTTTTATTAAAATTATATACCAGTTTTCTTGTCGTTGATAAACTATATTTTGAAAGCCAAAAATGTCTATAGAATATGTTTATATCCAAATCTATGCAATTTTTCAAATTTTTCTTTATTTCTTTCCATTTTTCTACCGCATAATCCAACGGCTCATCTTCCGTTAAGATACTAAACAATGAATTTTTAATCATATCTACCGGTGCCAAATCTTTTCCTTTTGAATTTAACACCTCAAAAATAGTATATGCATCGTCTAGACTTTTTACTGTAACATAAATAACCTTACATTTTAAAATTTGATCTCTAAATGCTTTCAAAGCATCCAAGTAACTTATATCTCCTGATCCAGAATTATTATCTCTAATATTTTTTATTAAAACAGTTTCTTTTAACTGTCGATCAAAGAAATTATATGCATTCAGTATCCTTTTTTCTTCATTTGTCTCAGGTATGGCATTAAAATCTATATCTTTTTGTTGAATTCTTCTTTGAAAAAACGGTTTAGGATTTTCATTTACTAGTTTCGCATATGGATTTCCGTCATTATCTTCTCCCATTACATTCAAGTGTGTCTTCTCGCTCAATTTTTCTTGCCCTAATTCTTTAAATTTTTGAGCCAAAACAGCAAATGCAATAGTAAAAGTCATTAATCGTTGTTGTCCATCTACTACCAAGCGTTCTATTTTATTAGTATCATCATCATCACCGACTAATACTAATGAACCAATAAAGTAATCATTTGTAGAAAATACACCCTCTCTAATATATATATTTTCTATAAGATCTTCATATATTGTTTGTAACTCTTCATTTTCCCACGCATATTCTCTCTGAAATCTAGGAATTACATATTTTCTTTGCACTCGCAGTGCATCATCTATACTTTTAGGTACTGATGTCAAATCCATTTTTTTGTATCCTTTCTCTATATCAAATTATTATCTTTATTGTCTCAGAGCAAGATAATGAAATAATTGTATTTTTAAACGCAATAACATAAGCATATATCATTCCTTCTCCAAAACGATCATGATTCACTTTTCTTCCATCGGAATCAACACTTAATTCCTCTGGGATTTCGTTCAGATAAGGAAATTTAGCAGATTTTGTTTGACAATTCGGCAAACTCACTTCAATAGCTATTACCTGACCTTTTCCAGCAACTGGACTATACACCAATGCTCCAGGTGAAATTACCTGATTTTTTTCTTTTCCCAAAAGACTTTTATGTTGTTCCATTCTACTTATCTTTTCGTTGATCGCAGTACCTATATACGCCTTCCATCCCGGTGCATTTAGAATATCTCTTCTGGTTTCACACAGTAAAATCAATTCCCGCAGTTTTTCCGGATTAACATGACCAGTTCTAAACATTGCCATAAAATATTCTCTATATTGTGCCAATGTTAACGGAACAATATCCAATCTCTGCTTTACATCTCCTCGTGCATACCAAATTCCATGTCTAAATGTTTCTGCCGTATTTGTATCTATTTTTACTGCAATAAATATTCCGTATACAGGCTTGTCATATTTTAAAACTGCATCAGATACATGCCTTCTTACAGGTTCTCCCTCCATTGCTTCCTGGCGTGATGACGTTGACATAGTAACTTCTGTTAAAATAGTAAAGTCATTAAACTCACAATATAAGTCACCTTTTCCGCCACCGGCAGCAGATACTGGAAAAAAATCAGAATCCAGTTTAAATCCTCGTACTTCATACGGTTTGTTGACCATATGGTCTATAGCTAAGGATGCTCTCCATAAAATCCATTCTAAATATGCCGGAGTTTCATCTTTTGGCACCTCAATGACATTGTCATCATCATATGTACGCTTTCCACCGCCTTTGATCAACAGTTCCATATAATCTGCTATTTCTTGCCATTGATTACATTGTTCTTTCGCATATTGAATTTCATCTGTTTGAGATAGTATATTTTCCAAACGCTGTCTGGCAATATTGATTTCTGCTGCGGTGTTTAATGGAAGATCAGAAACATCAAACAAAATCTGTCTACCCTTCATCTGTTTCATCAGGTCATTCAATAAAGCTTTAGCAGTATCCACATTATCCGTTGGTAATTCTGCTCCTTTACATAATCGCTTATATTGAATCAGTATTGATTCTTCATTCGATGTTGATTTTGCCAATTTTTCAGCCAGAATATGCTTAGCCGGAGTAATGATCATTCCTCTTCCTTTTCGTTGTAATACCCCTGAAATACGTAAGTACCGCATATTCATATCACTATAATCAAGAAAATTATCTGCTTTCTTATCATAGTATTTTCCACGTTCCGCAACTTCTTTCCTATCAAAATTGCGCTTTGACGGAGCTAGTTTTCTACGAGTACGCAAATCCAGAATATTATCCACAATATCTCCAATTGAATAACTCGGATTTGTCGTATGCCCCCATAATGCAAACTCTATTCTGGTAATCTCTGAACTTCCTGTCCTCTTCTCTAACTCTAGCATAATCGCCAATATCCACCGCAAAGGGGAGAAATAAGATTTTCCATCTGGCATAATAAATTGCTCAACACTCAATGCTCTTAAGTAACATTCTTGCACTGCCGGATATGTATCTGCTTTTAAGAAAGTACGACCAAACGGTGTTATATCATCTAAACTCCCCAATTTGTCCTGCTCTCCATCTTTTTTCTTTATTTGTGGATAGATAAATCCATTTTTTGAAAACATTAATCGCCATTTCCGAGCATGACTACCAGATATATCTTTTCCAGCTTCATTTTGAATGATTCCACGATCATTAAGGAAATTCATAAAACCAATCTCATTCTCTTTTCCACGGAGCTTTCCCACATATGGCGAATTCGCAAAAGCTTTAAAGCCTTCCTGTATTCTATTTGGATTTCGTAATCCAGTATTTCCTACTAACCAAATCTCTATTTTTTCTTCCATACATCCTCTCCATTAAATCCGACAAATAAATATTCCTGTACCTTATTCCGATTTGTCTTAGCATGTTTTTGATTTCCAAAAGAATATGTGTAATCTATAGGAACTACTTCCACATGCTCTTTGTACTTAGACATAAGTGCAACCATTTCATCTTGTGTAGGTTGACTATTTGAAGAATATGATACAATCAAAATGCTACCCGAAAACTTCTTGAACAATTTATCAAATGCATCTGCAGCACCTTTTCTGGTTGAAAATGGAGTAGGATATGACTTAAATTTCTTTGTTACCGTATTCTCTTGTATTTCTACTCCTTTCCAATCTCGTGCCAGCCCTTCAACAAAGTGGTATCTTCGCACATATTCGTTGTCTGACAACGGAGAGTAATATGGCGGATCAATATACACTAAATCCGGATGTTTCATTTTAACTTCCATTGCATCACCATGCTTGGATTTATTTTCGCATCCGTTATCAAAAATTGCATTATTGATGCTTTCCACCGCTTCCAGGAACTGTTGTTCTAAAGATTTCTGTAAATCTTTTCGACCATCATTATATCGATCTCCTGTATATGTAAAAATCCCCCTTGGTCTTTTCTTTGTGCAAGCTCTAATCAACGCTGACATCGCAATTGCTTTTTTATACTGATCTCTGATTCCAGCAATATTAGTTCGTAAAATATCTATCAGTCTGTTTTCTTCATCTTTATAGTATAATCCCTGAAACGTATTTTCTACAAAATGATCAGATTCCTTTTTTTCAATCAGTAATTTTTCCGCTTCCTCTAAGGGCAATGTCACCTTATTATTCTCCACCATTGCTTTAGTAAAAGTTGCTGACATCGCCATATAGTCATTACTGATCACAGTCTTTCCCTGCGCCTTAAACATATATCCCACAATTCCAGAACCCGAAAATAAATCTACTACTGTATTAAAATTAAACTGTGAAGCTACCGCCCAAATTTGTGGTAATAATTTGCTTTTCGAGCCCATATACCTGGTTGCCGGATATTTCGCTACCTGCTCTGGCAAAGGTTTCGGAACTATTTTTAGCATTGACTTCTGCTTTGGTAATATATCTACAATGATGTCTTCGCCTTTTCTTTTACTTCCATTGCAGGAAATATATCTTTTGGTTTGAATAACTTCAATTTTATAATCCGCATATAACTCATGAACCAATGGATGATTAGAATTAGTCAATATTACATGGCATCCTAATTCCTGCAGCCTTTTAACTTCATTTGCCAATTCCACATGATCTTCTTCATAAAATTGTTCCTTTGTGTATCTCTTAAAATCAGAATATTCTGAAATCGGCAAATACGGTGGATCTAAAAATATAAAATCTCCCGGTTCTGCATATTCTTTCAATACCGATAAATAATCGCCACATGTTATAATAGCTTTTTTCAATACCTCTGAAGCAGCATATAAAGCCTCCTCATCACAAAATTTCGGTGCTTTATATTTTCCATATGGAACGTTAAACTGTCCTTTCTTATTAACACGGTATAAACCATTAAAACAAGTTTTATTCAAATAAATAGTTCTTGCTGCAGCTTCTTCTTTTTTTAACTTAAGCCAATCTAAAGAACGCACCTCGTAAAAATCTTCTTTAGTATTTTTATATTTTCTTAAGAAGGCAATAACACTCTCTACGTTATCGGCAACCTGCTGATACACATTAATCAATTCTGGATTGCTGTCTGCAATTACCGCTTTATCCGGACTTAACGCAAAAAACAATGCCCCTCCGCCAATAAATGGTTCTATATATTTTCCATATTTTTGAGGAATTTTAGGCATGATATCACCTAACATCTGAGTTTTTCCACCAGCCCATTTCATAATTGGCTTCGCCTGTATATGTTTTTCTTTTTTTAAAACTTGTTCCATCATGCCTTTTTCCCTTCGATCTCTGTTTTATTTCCATGTTATCACTAATTTCACAATTTTTTATAACTAACTGCCATATTTTAACCTCTAAATCAATTTTCTAAGATATTGCCATAATGTTATTCTATCATGTGATTTCAGTGGTATCAATACTAATTTCAGTGGTCGCAGACTTTTATTCAAACTTTTGTTCTCATTTGCAAAACTTACTCCTCAGCCACTAATGAACTCTCCCATATCAGTTTAATTTTTCTAAGACGAAAATATACTCATGTGCTAACATTAAGAATTTTCGTTCTTTTCCCTCCCAATAATCTGCTGATCGACAATTGTGCTGTTCCTTTATAATGATTTCTTTAAGTTTAAATCCGGCATCTGTAAATTTCTGCATAGAACTCATTCCCAAAGGCATCACATACCCTTTTTTTCGTATATCCCCAATCATAAATGCACATATTCCCTGCTTCTTTAATACTCTATATGCTTCTCTTGCGATTTGCTCCAACACCTTCAAAAATTCCTCATATTTTAAATGTGAAATATCTCCCGGAATATCTTTACTATATTTTATAATATCCGCATAAGGTGGATGAGTACAAACAAGATCTATACTTTCATTTTTTATAAACGATAAATTGGCTGCATCTCCCTGTTTTGTGAAGATTTTTGACTTTTCCTGACAAGTAAAATTAAGATTTGTATTAGATAATTTGACGGCTTCAGAATTTATATCAACGCCGATAGCATTTCTTCCTAATAGTTTTGCCTCAATCAATGTTGTACCGCTGCCTAAGAATTGATCCAATATCCAATCATTTTTCTTTGAATACCGTGTAATAAGGTTTCTGGGAATGTACGGAGACCAGTTTCCCCTGTATTTTCCCGAATGTGTAGCCCAATTCCCTCTTTCCGGGAAAGACCATATTGTTGTATCTTCTAATTTAAATTTTTCTGGTGCTTCTCTTATAGAAATCTCTCCTTCCTTTTTTGAACATTATACATCCACAGCATGCGCTTGTCTACAAAAATATTTCAACTGAGCGGTTAGATGTTCTCATAATCACCCTCATTCCCCTGTTTAATGCTTTACGAACTTGAAGCGGGGAATGATTCTCTATATGCAAATTATGTTATGGGTACATTAAATGATTACTGTCCCTGCACCACAAAAACCCCAGAAACCTTGCGGTTTCTGGGGTATCTTTCATTTGGACACAAGTTATCCTGCGATAACAAATCCATTTTCAGATTGTATTACTCGATAATAGAAGCAACACGGCCTGATCCTACAGTACGTCCGCCTTCACGGATAGCGAAGGTAAGACCCTGGCTCATAGCGATCGGGTGAATCAGCTCGATTGTCATTTCGATGTTATCTCCAGGCATGCACATTTCTGTTCCTTCCGGAAGGTTGCAGACACCTGTTACGTCTGTTGTTCTGAAGTAGAACTGCGGACGATAGTTGTTGAAGAATGGTGTATGACGGCCACCTTCATCTTTTGTCAGAACGTAAACCTGAGCTGTAAATTTGGTATGGCAGTTAAGTGTTCCTGGTTTGCAGAGAACCTGTCCTCTTTCGATTTCGTTTCTCTGAACGCCACGAAGAAGAGCGCCGATATTGTCACCAGCCTGAGCTTCGTCAAGAAGTTTACGGAACATTTCGATACCGGTTACAACTACTTTACGTTTTTCTTCTTTGATACCAACGATTTCTACTTCTTCAGATACACGAAGAGTACCAGCCTCTACACGGCCTGTAGCAACAGTACCACGGCCTGTGATGGAGAATACGTCCTCAACAGGCATAACGAAAGGTTTGTCAGTGTCACGCTGCGGATCCGGGATATACTCGTCAACTGCGTTCATCAGCTCAAGGATCTTGTCGCCCCATTCGCCGCTTGGATCTTCCAGAGCTTTCAGAGCGGAACCCTGGATGATCGGTGTGTCATCGCCCGGGAAGTCATACTCTGTTAAGAGTTCACGGATTTCCATATCTACCAGTTCAAGAAGCTCTTCATCGTCTACCATGTCGCATTTGTTCATGAATACTACGATGTAAGGAACACCTACCTGACGGGAAAGAAGGATGTGCTCTTTAGTCTGAGCCATAACACCGTCTGTAGCAGCAACAACAAGGATAGCACCGTCCATCTGAGCAGCACCAGTGATCATGTTCTTAACGTAGTCAGCATGTCCTGGGCAGTCAACGTGTGCGTAATGTCTGCGTTCTGTTTCATATTCAACGTGTGCGGTAGAAATTGTGATTCCACGTTCTCTTTCTTCCGGAGCTTTGTCAATGTTATCGAATGCAACTTCCTGACCAAGACCTAATCTTTCATGAAGAGTTTTGGTGATAGCTGCTGTTAAGGTTGTTTTACCATGGTCAACGTGTCCAATGGTACCAATGTTACAATGCGGTTTTGTTCTCTCAAACTTAGCCTTTGCCATTTTAAAATGTCCTCCTTAAAATTTCGCTCTTTCTATCAGAGCATATTCTTTCAGTTATAGACTTGCTATTTTTGATTATATTGCAAATCATGGATATTTGCAAGTGTTTTTAAAATTTATCAGTAGGAAACCAAATCAATCCTTCTTGGAAAGAACCTTTTCCTGTACGGACTTCGGTACTGGTTCGTATTTTTCAAAGAACATGGAGTAGTTACCACGGCCCTGTGTTCTGGAACGCAGGTCTGTCGCATATCCGAACATCTCGGAAAGCGGAACAAATCCACGAATCATCTTGCCGCCGCCGATATCATCCATACCTTCGATACGTCCACGGCGGGAGTTGATATCGCCGATAACGTCGCCCATGTAATCCTCCGGTGTAGTAACCTCGACCCTCATGATAGGCTCAAGAAGAATCGGAGATGCCTTGTGCATAGCATCCTTAAATGCAAGAGAACCTGCAATGTGGAATGCCATTTCGGAAGAGTCGACTTCATGGTAGGAACCATCGTATACATTTGCGTATACGCCGACTACAGGATATCCGCCAAGAGTACCTGCCTTCATAGCCTCTTCAATACCTTCTCCCACTGCCGGGATATATTCCTTCGGAATAGCGCCGCCGACAACAGTGGATTCAAACTTGTACAGTTCTTCTCCATTGGCATCCATAGGCTCAAATTTAACTTTACAGTGACCATACTGTCCACGGCCGCCGGACTGTTTTGCGTACTTGCTGTCCACATCAACAGCCTTGGTGATGGTTTCTTTATAAGCAACCTGAGGAGCGCCTACGTTAGCCTCTACTTTAAATTCACGAAGCAGACGGTCAACGATAATCTCCAGATGCAGCTCGCCCATACCTGCGATGATAGTCTGTCCTGTATCCTGATCTGTATGTGCGCGGAAGGTCGGGTCTTCTTCAGCAAGCTTTGCCAAAGCTTCTCCAAGTTTGCCCTGCCCGGCTTTTGTCTTAGGTTCAATAGCCAACTCGATAACCGGTTCCGGGAATTCCATGGATTCCAGGATTACCGGATGCTGGTCGTCGCAAATAGTATCACCGGTTGTGGTGAATTTGAAACCGATTGCTGCAGCGATATCTCCGGAATATACCTTATCCAGCTCCATACGCTTGTTAGCATGCATCTGAAGGATACGTCCTACACGTTCCTTCTTGTTCTTTGTGGCGTTCAATACATAAGAACCGGAGTTCATAGTACCGGAATATACACGGAAGTATGCCAGCTTACCAACAAATGGGTCTGTCATGATCTTGAATGCAAGTGCGGAGAACGGTTCTTCATCAGAAGAATGTCTCACGATCGGATTGCCGTCCAGATCGGTACCCTCGATAGCCGGGATATCGGTAGGAGCAGGCATAAACTCAACGATCGCATCCAGAAGCTTCTGTACGCCTTTGTTTCTGTAAGCAGTACCGCAGCAAACAGGAACAGCAGCGCATTCGCAGGTTGCCTTACGAAGAACAGCCTTCAGCTTGTCAACAGTAGGCTCTTCACCTTCCAGATATTCCATCATTAAGTCGTCGTCCAGCTCACAGATCTTCTCTATAAGCTCTGTATGATAAAGCTCTGCATCATCCTGCATATCTTCAGGAATATCAACGATAGAAATGTCTTCACCCTTTTCATCATTGTAGATGTAAGCTTTCATTTCGAACAAGTCGATGATTCCTTTGAATTCATCTTCTTTTCCGATTGGCAGCTGTAAGCAGATTGCGTTTTTGCCCAGACGGGTCTTGATCTGTTCTACAGCTCCGTAGAAGTCCGCACCCAGGATATCCATCTTGTTGATGAATGCCATACGAGGTACGTTATAGGTGTCAGCCTGACGCCATACGTTCTCAGACTGAGGCTCTACGCCGCCCTTTGCACAGAAGACGCCAACAGCGCCGTCCAAAACACGAAGAGAACGCTCAACCTCTACTGTAAAGTCAACGTGTCCCGGGGTATCAATAATGTTGATACGATGTTCCAGGGCACCTGGTTTTGCCTTGCAGTTTTCCTGCAAAGTCCAGTGACAAGTAGTCGCGGCGGATGTGATCGTAATACCTCTTTCCTGCTCCTGTTCCATCCAGTCCATGGTAGCAGTACCTTCATGGGTATCACCGATTTTATAGTTAACACCTGTATAATAAAGGATACGTTCTGTAAGAGTTGTCTTACCCGCATCGATATGAGCCATAATACCAATGTTTCTGGTTCGCTCAAGCGGATATTCTCTTCCTTCTTTTCCAGCCAATGGATTTTCCTCCTTGATTAGAAGCGATAGTGAGCAAATGCTTTATTTGCTTCAGCCATCTTGTGCATGTCTTCTTTTCTCTTAACAGATGCGCCTGTATTGTTCATTGCATCTAAAAGCTCGTTAGCCAGTCTCTCTTCCATGGTCTTCTCGCCTCTTTTACGTGAAAACATGGTGAGCCAGCGAAGAGCCAGCGCCTGACGTCTGTCAGCTCTTACCTCGATCGGAACCTGGTAAGTAGCACCGCCGATACGTCTTGCTTTTACTTCCAGAAGCGGCATGATGTTGTTCATAGCCTCTTCAAATACTTCAATAGCTGGTTTGCCAGCTTTTTCTTCTACTCTGGCGAATGCGCCGTATACAATCTTCTGAGCGACGCCCTTCTTACCGTCTAACATGATGTTATTGATAAGCTTGGTAACCACCTTGCTGTTGTACATCGGGTCTGCCAGAACTTCTCTTTTTTGAGTATGTCCTTTACGTGGCACGTTACTTCCCTCCTTAATCACAATTGATTATATCATCGGTACTCACACAGTAAACTATTGTATGTTCGCACTGGTAATGGTCCTATATTTTACCCGCAACCGACAGGGTATATGGAATAACCGTACAAATCTATAGTCTCCGGAAATACTTCGGATGATAATGCGTTGAAACCTCTCTTAAGCTCTCTGCGCTGTAAGGTCTACGGGAACCTTCTCAATTGCTTTACAATCGAGAAGTATCGAAAACCTTTCCGCTATGCTACAAGGTTTTCTTTATTTTTTAACTTTAGGTCTCTTAGCTCCGTATTTGGAACGAGCCTGTTTTCTGTTAGCGACACCTGCGGTATCCAGTGTACCTCTGATGATGTGGTATCTGGTACCAGGTAAGTCCTTAATCCTTCCTCCACGAATAAGTACAACGCTGTGCTCCTGAAGGTTGTGACCTTCTCCTGGGATGTAGCTTGTTACTTCGATACCGTTGGAAAGACGAACTCTGGCGATTTTTCTAAGAGCAGAGTTAGGTTTCTTAGGGGTAGCAGTTTTAACTGCTGTACAAACACCACGTTTCTGCGGTGCAGACTGCTCTACTGCTTTCTTTCTTAAAGAGTTGTAGGTTTTCTGCAGAGCCGGTGCTGTGGATTTTTTAACAGCGGTCTGGCGTCCTTTTCTGACTAACTGGTTGAATGTTGGCATTCCATTTCACCTCCCGATTTATTCTCCATAGATCCCTATGGGGTTGTGCGGTTGCTATTCTCATTTGTACGCACAAAAAAATCTGCGTTTCTTTTGCACGCCTGCTCATTATATCCTTTAAAAATAAGGCTGTCAAGGGATTTCTCACGATTTTTTCCGGATTTTTCATGGTTTTAACAAACTATTCATAGTCGGAACGATTGCATTTTTTATTTTCCTTCATTATAATATGTATATCAGATGTGGAATGATCGGCAGTATTCCTGAATAGTCAAAGCGTTGCGTTAAGAAAGAATCATAGTTTATCAAACGAAAGGATTATAGTTATGAAAAAGCCAAACAACCTGATGGCTGTCATTCTGTTTTTCACCGGAATCCTCTGCATTGCTTTCCTTCTTTTTTTCAGCTATGACACCCTGCAGAGGATCACAGCCACAGAAAAGGATTTAATAAGCGCTATGGAGCCTGTTCAGAAAAGACAGCAGGAATTAAAGGAAGATGAAGAAAGCATCACTGAAGCCCTGGAAGAAAAGCAGTCGCAGATCCAATATGCAAAACAAAAGGCTGCCGCCCAGAAGCAGAAGGACACACAGGAACGCGCTCCTTCGGCTGAGGATTCCGAGGAAACAAAGCCTTCTGTTTTCAGTCAGGCAAACAGTTCTGATACCTTCACGGCTTCCAACGGGCACATCGTGGGAATCGACCCCGGACATCAGAGCTATGAAATTGATATGAGCGACACTGAGCCCAACGGTCCCGGATCCTCAGAAATGAAAGCGAAGGCAA
The DNA here is from genome assembly GCA_030524715.1 of Eubacteriales bacterium. GTDB lineage: Bacteria > Bacillota > Clostridia > Lachnospirales > Lachnospiraceae > Blautia_A. Next base: position 31,892 of record JAUNGB010000035.1, read on the forward strand.
GCACGGGAACCCAGGGTTCTTATACCGGCGTCCCGGAATACCAACTGAATCTGGATGTTTCCCTTAAACTGCAGAAGCTTCTGGAACAGAGGGGCTATCAGGTCGTCATGACAAGAACGGATAATGAAACCGCCATCAGCAATAAAGAACGTGCGGAGTACGTTGCCGCCCAGGGTGCGGAAATCTGTGTCCGTATCCATGCCAACGGTGATGATTCCCCATCCACCTCCGGCGCCCTTACAATGGCTCCCTCTCCGGATAACCCGTATGTTTCCCAGCTTTCACCGGAATCCACAAGGCTTTCCGGCTGTATTCTGGATGCCTACTGTGCTGCTACAGGTTTCAGGAAAATCGGCGTGCAGTACTATGACAATATGACCGGACTGAATTGGAGCACAATTCCGGTAACCATTCTGGAAATGGGATTCATGACCTGCGAAAGCGACGACCGGCAGATGAATGATCCGGAGTTTCAGGACACCATGGCAAGGGGAATCGCAGACGGAATTGATGCCTATTTCAATAATAATTAAAGGAGTAGTCTCTATGAATAATCAAGATATGCAGCCCAAAAAGCCTGTCTTTTTATATGTTGTGATCGTTGTACTGGCGCTGGCCCTTGCCGCCATGGGGGTACTCACCTATTTTTCCATGGACAGGCTGGCAGCCCTCCAGACACGTGTTAATGAATTGCAGCAGACGGTACAGGAAATTTCTGATTCAGCTTCTGCGATCAGCCAGAAGGCAGCCCAACTGGAACAGCTTATGGAAGAGGAACAGGCTGCTGTTCAGGAAAGCGAATCGCAAAACGAGAATACCGCATCCCAGGAAGAGGGTACGATATCTCCCTCTCACGAACAGACCTTTACCGACAACACGGACGAAAGCATGGATCAGCTTTTAAACCAGGTTCAAACGCTTCTTCCTCAGAATAACGGAACATGGTCTGTTTATGTGTGCAATCTCCTGAAGGATTCTGACGGCGCTATAAACGACCATCCCATGCAGGCGGCAAGCCTGATCAAGCTTTTTATTATGGGCGCTGTGTGTGAAAACTATGATGTGCTTGCCCAGCAGCACGGAACCGACAGCCTGGACAGTAACTTAAACTCCATGATCACCGTAAGCGATAACGAGGCGGCCAATACTCTTGTAAACTGGCTTGGAGGCGGCGACGACGCCGCAGGAATGGCAGCGGTAAATGCATTCTGTCAGAAACACGGATACAGCAATACCTCCATGGGACGCCTTCTGCTGCAAAGCAATGAAAGCGGCGAGAACTATACCTCTGTTTCTGACTGCGGACATTTCCTGAAGGAAATCTACCGGCAGAGCAACGGCACTGAATCCGGTTCTCTTGCCCGCGCCGAAAACATGTATTATCTCCTCAAAATGCAGGAGCGACGTAATAAAATACCTGCAAATCTGCCGGAGGGTGTCCATGTAGCCAACAAAACAGGCGAATTGGATACTGTGGAAAATGACGCCGGCATCATCTACGATACAGCCAAGGGCATTGATCTGGTCGTATGCTTTATGTCCGAAGGCCTTACCGATACAGCCGCCGCACAGAGCAGCATTGCAGAAAATGCCAGATGTATATACGGATACTATAATGAATAGAGTCTTAAATAAGGCGCCCCGAAAAACGGGGTGCCTTAACAATAATCTTCTAATTTTTACCCTCTTCCGCTTCCTCATAGGACATCTCCCATATTTCCGCAAACACTGCAAGCGGACAATCCGTAAGCAGGCACATCAGAAGAAAGCATTCATAGGGATTTACAATATAGATTTCACTCATCCCGCATCTCTGGAGAATTTCCTGAATTTCATCCAGAAAATGACGATACCTTGTATACGGATCCTCATCTTCCATCTCCTGGGAAACGATAAAAAATTCCAACGTGATCAGGTCAAAACGTTCCACCGGAAATTTATGGTTCAGAATACTGTTGATCCTCTGTCTGCTGAACCTCTTTTGGCTGAAATGCCTGGCCAGGATAGAAGCGGACATTTTTTTCAGGTTGCCCATCTTATTGACCGGAATGCCGCTGCATATCACCTTTTCCACATCAGAGGCAGAAATATCTTCGGCTGTCCACACCTTATCCCGTTTCTTTTCCTCTTCATCCTTTTGGTACATGGCAGCAATTATTTCCTTTGTATGGGTAAGAAGCTTCATAAACTCCTGAAAAGCCCGGCTCTTTTCGGACATGGGGTCATCCGTCCCGGCCTTTACATATGCAAGGTACTCCAGAAGCTTTTCTTCCGTATCCAGACACAATCCTCCCGCATAAACTCTGGCAGCATCCTGATAACAGGGATTCGGCTCTAAGGCTGCGTATTTCTGCTTCAATTCTTCCGCCTGATGATATCCTAGCTGTTTAAAATAGCAATACCAGTAGATTACCTCGTCCGGATTACGAAAATCAAAATCCTGCTCCCGCAGGACTCTGGTAAGGAAATCCGATACATCCTCCACACTCATGCGAAGCCCAAATCCCAGAAGGAACACTGTTTCACGCTTCACAGAAGCCTGATTCAGCCAGTTGTTAACAAGGGAAGTAAGCTTGGTGGAGGTCGGATTCATAGATTTCGGCGTATAGGTTTCATGAAAGGATTCTATTACAATATCACGGTAAACATCCTGCGTAACCTCGCTAAACGGCTCCTCCAGGCCTGCACGCTCATAAATGTAGCGTTTCAGATGATCCCCAAAGGATACCAATTCCATTTCTTTATATAAATAATGAAAAATCACATCCGCGTCTTCATCCTCAAATCCGTCAAGGCTTACCACCTGGCGGAATCTCTGTGCTGCTTTTCTCGTAAATTCATAATCCTGCACAGAATCAAAAGCCACGGTCTGTTCAAAATCCAAATCCTGCATCCGATTTTTCACGGAAAACCCTCCTTTATCCTGTGTATCCTGTCTGTCCATCCGGCCTGCATTTCTTCTATACAGGCCCGTTACTGTCCTTCTATCCTTTATACGGACTGCCCTGTTGTCCTTCCAGTCCTTATACGGACTGCCCTGCTGTCCTTCCAGTCCTTATACAGACTGCCTTGCCGTTTTTCTGCGTCCCATCCATTGGAGGAAACGGTTCTTTTTTTCCTGCTCGGCAATCTCGCATAAAATAATCGTCACATTATCTTTTCCGCCTTTTTTCAGAGTGCGCTCCAGCAAAAGCTCCACAGCCTCATTAACCGGTATTTCCCTTGTAAGGATATCGGCAATTTCTCCGTCGGAAAGCATATCTGTCATTCCGTCCGAGCAAAGAAGATAGCGGATTCCCGGCATACATTCCATCTCCACAACAGAAGGCTCCAACGCCATGCTCTCCTCCGGAATCCCCACATACTGGGTCAGAGGCGCTTTTCCAAACATACTGCTCTTCAGAACATGATCCGTAGAAATCTGCCGGAACTGCCCGTTCCATGCCTGATAAATCCGGCTGTCCCCAAGATTGCAGGCATACGCGGACTCTGCGCTGAAAGCAACCATAGCGGCAGTGCTTCCCATGCTTCTGATCCTGTTTTTGATACTGTAGTCACAGACCGCATGGTTCATACTTTTACAGCTCTCTATTAAATACTGTTCCAGTTCTTTTTTTATGTCTGCTTTATGCTGCTGGTAATATTTACCGCAGGCATCAGCGGCAAGATAAGCGGCTATCTCTCCGCAGCTTTCCCCGCCCATCCCGTCAAAAACCGCAAGCACCGGCAGTTTATTCTGGGAGGTGCTTCCTGCATGCACTCCCCCTGTTCCCTGGTTCTCGGCTTGCATGGTCTCTCCGCAGCACCAAAAATTATCTTCATTATTGGCACGCACATTTCCTGTGTGGCACGTATATGCATATGCAATCTGATAAGCCATGGTCTACCTCTTCTTTTCATTTTACTTATATTTATTACTGCAGTTATTCAGCAGAAAGCAATCGTAAAGCGGATATTCGCATTCCGCTTTGGTACATGCCCTGGTACATCGCTGTACTGGTATATCCTGCGCTCTAACCTTCCTCTTTATAGCGCACGGAGCGGTCCCAATATGTAGCTCCCCTGGTTACATATTCCTCATTGTCCGTTTCACTATCATGGCAGACATTGTTCTGATCTATCCACCGGATCAATTCGCCGTTTTTATAATAATAATAATCGGCCATCACCTCGCCGTCTGCCAAACCGGATATAATGTTGCCATTTGCCCAGATGTATGCAAAGAACAGTTCCCCGTTCCAGTAATAATATTCTTCGTAATAGCCTTCTTCGGATACAACAGGATAAACCAGTACTTTTATGAGATCATTCTGATCATCCCGGTACCAGAGAATGCCCTCATCCGGAGTCCCGTCAAAATAATTCAGGTTTTCTTCTATATAGGTGGCCTGTTCTTTGATAACCTGGAGTTCCTGATACAGCTCCTGCTTATCTTCTCCCACATCCATTGTCAGGCCTGAAGTTTCCCCCGATGCCTGATAATAAGAACCGTCGTCCAGCAAAAGCCGGATGAAAATTGCAGAAACAATGCAGACTGCAATCCCCATAACAATTACTGCAATCAACAGCGGCAGGCTTCCCGACTCTTTTTTCTTTTTATTACGGCTGGTCCTGGGTACATTTCTTATATTGTCCTGCCTGGACGCCTCCTGTTTTTGCAATATACTGCGGGATGGCGGCTTCTCCTTCTGAGATGCATTGCGCTGAACAACCCGTTTCTGGTCTGTTTCCCGCTGGACGGAAACATATTTCCGGGAATTTTTCGTTTCTCCCTTCACCAGTTGGGAAGGAATACACCTTTGTGTCTTTTCCCCGGAAACATCCAAAACATCTGAAGAATACCCGTCCAAAGCTCCTGGCGCCGCTCCCGGATCATTTCCATTTCCTGAAAGCCTTCCGCCTCCGCCGTCCCTGACTCCTTCCAGAGCTTTCCGGAATTCTCCGGCATTTTTGTAACGTTCAGCAGGATCATAGGCGCATGCTTTTAAAATCACCTCCGCCAGGTCCTTTCCCGCGTCTACAGGCGGAGAGAGAGGTTCCCCCGACATTCTCCGCGCAAGGGCATTTTCTTTATCTCTATATGTAATCAACTGCTTTTCCAGATTCAGAAAGGGCAGTCTGTTATGATTCCGCAGTTTATATAAAACAATTCCCAGGGAATAGATATCCACACGGCAGTCATACTGCTCTCCCCTGTACATTTCCGGAGCCATATAGGAATAGGTTCCTTTTTTGGAAAAGCCGCTCATACTGCGTTCCAGTTCCCGGGCAATTCCGAAATCTCCAAGCTTAAACTCTCCAAATCTTGAGACAAATATATTCTCTGGCTTGATATCTCTATGAATGATATTCTGCATCTGACAGTATTCAAGAGCCTTGCACAGATCAATCCCCAGTCTGATAACCTCCGCCTCATCCATCTGCTTCTCCGCGCAGTAATCCATGAAGCTTGTCAGGCATTCCATTCGGATATAAATGTCCCATCCAATATCATCCAGATATTCTACAACCTTATAATCCTCAACAGACACCACATGGGAATTTCCCCGGAAGTATTCCATTGTGCTGACTTCCTGGATACATTCCTCCACCAGGCCCTGAAAATACGCTCTCGCAGACTGGTCGCTTCCACTCTCGGAACGGACGCTGTTTAATTCACTTTGGCTGGAAGGTATGGTAATCACTTTAATTGCGGAGTAAAAAGTCGTGTCTTTTTCAGAGCGCTGTGCCTTATACACTTTTCCAAAGGAACCTTCACCAATTTTCTCGATGATCTTCCATTCCGGCCATACCGAAACCGGCAATTGCTTATCCATACATCTCCTCCTTCCATACCTTTCCTCCATTATACAAAAATTCTACCATAAATGATAGGTCTGTCTGTATTTTTCTTTTTACTTCCAAAAGTTCCCTGTATATGCTTACTGGCATATCATATAATCTCCCACGTAAACACATTTTTATAAAAGCAAGTCTGGTATAAAAACGTGCTTACTATAAAAACAAGTCTGCTGTAAAAACAAGTTTACCATAAAAACGAGTTTGCTGTAAAAATTAATCCTATATATACAACACGACTCTGACGTGTCAAAAGATTCACAATTTCAGAAAGGCGAAAAAAATATCCGCCATACCATTACTGATATGACGGATACTTATCATTTTATTTCAGATATTCTTATAATTTATTTGATTTATTCTATTTCTTCGTCCATAATGGGCTCTTCGTCAAGGTCTTCTTCCATTTCCCCGGCATCAGCATCAGCCTCTGCGTCTGTATCAGCCTCTGCATCTGTATCAACACCAGCCTCTTCCTCTTCGGAAGCTGCAGGTTCCTCGTCCTCCTTGATTTCCTCCGGCTCCTCAAATTCTTCCTCTTCCGGCATTCCGGTATCAAGAGCAATATCGCTGTATCGCTTCAATCCGGTTCCTGCAGGAATCAGCTTACCAATGATGACATTCTCCTTCAGGCCGATAAGCTTATCAACCTTGCCCTTAATAGCAGCCTCTGTCAGAACCTTGGTGGTTTCCTGGAAGGACGCTGCGGACAGGAAGGAATCTGTCGCCAGAGACGCCTTGGTAATACCGAGCATGATCTGCTTGCCCTCTGCAGGCTCTTTTCCTTCTTTTATCAGAGCTTCGTTGACTTCCTCGTAATCCAGAACATCCACCAGAGTTCCTGGAAGGAAATCTGTATCTCCGTTGTTCTCGATACGGATCTTTTTCAGCATCTGACGGACAAGCACTTCGATATGCTTATCGCTGATATCCACACCCTGAAGACGGTATACACGCTGTACCTCGCGGATCATATAATCCTGTACCGCACGGACGCCCTTGATTCTCAGGATATCATGAGGATTTACGCTTCCTTCTGTCAGCTCGTCGCCGGCCTCAAGCATCTGACCGTCCGTAATCTTTACACGGGAACCGTACGGGATCAGATAAGTCTTGGAATCGCCTGTCTCCGGATCCGTAACGATGACTTCGCGTTTCTTCTTGGTATCGTTGATCGTTGCAACACCTTTGATCTCAGTAATGATGGCAAGACCTTTGGGCTTTCTTGCCTCAAAAAGCTCTTCGACACGAGGAAGACCCTGTGTGATATCGCCGCCGGCAACACCGCCGGTATGGAAGGTACGCATGGTCAACTGGGTACCTGGCTCACCGATGGACTGAGCCGCAATGATTCCTACAGCCTCTCCAACCTGCACCGGCTCGCCGGTCGCCATGTTTGCGCCATAGCATTTCGCGCAGACACCGGATTTACATTTACAGGTCAGGATGGTACGGATCTTTACCTTATCGATAGGACCGCCTGTTTCGCTGACGCCTTCGCTCATAATACGCGCCGCACGCTTAGGCGTGATCATATGGTTCGCTTTAACAAGAACCTCTCCGTCCTTGTTTGTAATGGTATTGCATGAAAATCTGCCTGTAATACGCTCCTTCAGGCTTTCGATCTCTTCCTTGCCTTCCATGAACGCCTGTACATACATACCGGAAATCTCAGATCTATCCTCACAGCAGTCTGTCTCGCGGACGATCAGCTCCTGGGAAACGTCAACCATTCGTCTTGTCAGGTAACCGGAGTCCGCTGTACGAAGCGCTGTATCAGACAGACCTTTACGTGCGCCGTGGGCAGACATAAAGTACTCCAATACGTCAAGACCCTCACGGAAATTGGATTTAATAGGCAGCTCGATGGTGTGGCCGGTCGTATCTGCCATCAGACCTCGCATACCCGCAAGCTGTTTAATCTGTTTATCGGAACCACGGGCGCCGGAGTCAGCCATCATAAAGATGTTGTTGTACTTATCAAGACCGGTAAGCAGAGCCTTGGTAAGCTCATCGTCCGTCTTTTTCCAGGTATCCACAACCTCTTTATATCGCTCTTCCTCAGTGATCAGACCACGCTTATAGTTCTTGGTAATCAAATCCACAGTCTCCTGAGCGCTTTTGATCATCTCAGGCTTCTGGGGCGGCACGGTCATATCAGAAATAGATACGGTCATGGCGGCACGTGTGGAATATTTGTAACCGGTGGACTTGATCGCATCCAGTACCTCAGCGGTCTTGGTAGCGCCATGGGTATTAATAACCTTTTCCAGAATCTGCTTCAACTGCTTCTTACCTACCAGGAAATCCACCTCCAGGAGAAGCTCGTTGCCCGGTACGCTTCTGTCCACAAATCCCAGATCCTGGGGAAGAATTTCGTTAAACAGGAAACGTCCGAGAGTGGATTCTACATTACCCGTCAGAACAGTTCCGTCCGACATGGTCTTTGAACACCGGACAGTAATCCTGCTCTGTAAAGTGATCGCCTTATTTTCGTAGGCAAGAATCGCCTCGTTAACACTCTTAAAGAACTTGCCCTCGCCTTTATTTCCCGGTCTTTCCTGAGTCAGGTAATAAATACCAAGGACCATATCCTGGGAAGGAACGGCTACAGGACCACCGTCTGACGGCTTCAGCAGGTTATTTGGCGACAGCAGGAGGAAACGGCATTCTGCCTGCGCCTCTACGGACAGAGGAAGATGGACCGCCATCTGGTCGCCGTCAAAGTCTGCGTTAAACGCAGTACAAACCAATGGATGAAGCTTGATCGCTTTACCCTCTACAAGGATCGGCTCAAATGCCTGGATGCCCAGACGATGCAGTGTAGGCGCACGGTTCAGCATTACCGGATGCTCTTTGATAACGTCCTCCAGAACGTCCCAGACAGCCGGCTCCAGCTTCTCTACCATTTTCTTTGCATTTTTGATATTGTGGGAGGTTCCGTTGGCTACCAGTTCTTTCATAACAAAAGGCTTGAACAGCTCGATCGCCATTTCCTTTGGAAGGCCGCACTGGTAAATCTTCAGCTCCGGCCCTACGACGATAACGGAACGTCCGGAATAGTCAACACGCTTTCCTAACAGGTTCTGACGGAAACGTCCGGATTTACCTTTCAGCATATCAGAAAGGGACTTCAGCGCTCTGTTTCCGGGGCCTGTGACAGGACGGCCGCGGCGTCCGTTGTCTATAAGGGCGTCTACCGCTTCCTGCAGCATACGCTTCTCGTTGCGGACAATAATATCCGGCGCGCCAAGCTCCAGCAGTCTTTTCAGACGATTGTTACGGTTGATAATCCTTCTATATAAATCATTTAAATCAGAGGTCGCAAAACGTCCGCCGTCCAACTGTACCATTGGGCGGAGATCCGGCGGGATAACCGGAATCGCATCCATGATCATCCACTCCGGACGGTTGCCGGACTCACGGAAGGATTCCACTACCTCCAGACGTTTGATAATCCTGGCACGCTTCTGTCCCGTTGCATCCTTTAATTCTTTTTTCAGCTCTTCGCTGTCTTTCTCCAGATCTATAGCTTCCAGAAGCTCTTTAATGGACTCAGCGCCCATTCCTACGCGGAAGTTATAGCCATAGGATTCTCTGGCGTCCTGGTATTCCTTTTCTGTCAGTATCTGCTTGTACTGCAGGCCGGAATCTGCCGGATCCAGAACAATATAGTTCGCGAAATACAGGACTTTCTCCAATACTCTTGGAGATAAGTCAAGGATTAAGCCCATACGGGAGGGAATTCCTTTAAAATACCAGATATGGGATACAGGGGCGGCCAGCTCGATATGTCCCATACGCTCTCTTCTTACAGATGACTTCGTAACCTCTACGCCGCATCGGTCGCAGACAACGCCTTTGTAACGGATCTTTTTGTACTTTCCACAGTGGCACTCCCAGTCCTTGCTCGGCCCGAAAATTCTTTCGCAGAAAAGCCCGTCTTTTTCAGGTTTCAAGGTACGGTAGTTGATGGTCTCAGGTTTTAAAACCTCGCCTCTTGACCACTCTCTGATTTTATCAGGGGACGCCAGTCCAATCTTGATGGCATCGAAAGTCATTGGCTGATATGATTCATTGGTATTGGTTGGTTCTGCCATGTATTCTTTCCCCTTTCTATTCTTCCTCAAAGTTTTCATCAAAATCTATGAAATCGTCTTCCTCGTCGTCCTCTTCCTCGTCTACATCCACAAGCTCGTCGCCGTCAAACTCCTGTCTGGTATAGCCGTGTCTTCCGAAGGATTCCTCGTCTCTGGAGCCTCTGCTGTCTCCCTCGATAACGGAACGCAGATCGGTCTCGCCGTAATCCACACTCTCCATGATCTCGACTTCCGTCTGGTCCTCCCTTAAAACCTTGACATCCAGACCCAGTGACTGAAGCTCTTTGAGCAATACCTTGAAGGATTCCGGAATACCCGGCTCAGGAATATTGTCGCCCTTAATGATCGCTTCATAGGTCTTCACACGTCCCACAACGTCGTCGGATTTTACAGTAAGGATTTCCTGCAGGGTATAGGAAGCGCCATATGCCTCCAGAGCCCAAACCTCCATCTCTCCGAAACGCTGTCCGCCGAACTGTGCCTTACCTCCCAACGGCTGTTGGGTAACCAGGGAGTATGGACCGGTGGAACGTGCATGAATCTTATCGTCTACCAGATGATGCAGCTTCAGATAATGCATGTGCCCGATGGTAACCGGACTGTCGAAATATTCTCCCGTACGTCCGTCACGGAGGCGTACCTTACCGTCTCTGGAAATGGGCACGCCCTTCCACAGCTCTCTGTGGTCTTTATTGTCGTCCAGATACTGCATTACATCCGGTGCTAAAATATCTTTGTATTTCTCACGGAATTCTTCAAAATCTTCCGTATTTACATAGTCATTGGCAAGCTCCAGGGTATCCTGGATATCGTTTTCGTTGGCGCCGTCAAATACAGGAGTCGAAACATTAAAGCCAAGCGCCTTGGCAGCAAGGCTTAAATGGATCTCCAGAACCTGACCGATATTCATACGGGACGGCACGCCCAGAGGATTCAGTACGATATCCAACGGACGTCCGTTAGGCAGGAACGGCATATCCTCTACAGGAAGCACACGGGAAACAACACCCTTATTGCCGTGACGTCCGGCCATCTTATCACCTACGGAAATCTTACGTTTCTGGGCAATATAAATGCGGACGGACTGATTAACGCCCGGGGACAGCTCGTCGCCGTTTTCTCTTGTAAATACCTTTGCGTCCACAATGATACCGTATTCGCCGTGAGGAACCTTCAGGGAAGTATCACGTACTTCTCGCGCTTTCTCTCCGAAGATGGCGCGGAGCAGGCGTTCCTCTGCCGTCAGCTCAGTCTCACCCTTTGGAGTTACCTTACCAACCAGAATATCCCCGGCGCGTACTTCCGCACCGATACGGATAATACCACGTTCATCAAGGTCTTTCAGAGCGTCGTCGCCCACACCCGGTACGTCTCTTGTGATCTCCTCCGGTCCAAGCTTGGTATCACGGGCTTCCGCCTCGTATTCTTCAATATGGACAGATGTATAAACATCATCCTGTACTAATTTTTCACTTAAGAGAACCGCATCCTCGTAATTATAGCCTTCCCAGGTCATGAACCCGATCAGCGGATTCTTGCCGAGGGCCAGCTCGCCATTGGAGGTGGACGGGCCATCCGCGATGACCTGTCCCGCTTCTACATGCTCACCCTGGAACACGATAGGCCTCTGATTATAGCAGTTGCTCTGGTTACTTCTTAAAAACTTTGTCAGATGGTAATCATTCTTGGTTCCGTCGTCATTCTTAATGCTGATGTCAGTGGATGTGGAACGAAGGACAGTTCCGGCCTTTTTCGCAACAATGCAGACGCCGGAGTCCACTGCCGTCTTAGTCTCCATACCCGTACCGACAACCGGAGCCTCCGTAGTCAGAAGAGGCACAGCCTGACGCTGCATGTTGGAACCCATCAGAGCACGGTTGGCGTCGTCATTCTGAAGGAACGGGATCAACGCCGTTGCCACAGAGAACACCATCTTCGGAGATACGTCCATGTAATCAAACATATGTCTCTCGTATTCCTGCGTCTCTTCACGGAAACGGCCGGATACGTTCTTACGGATAAAGTGTCCCTCTTCATCAAGCGGCTCGTTGGCCTGTGCTACATGGTAATTATCTTCCTCATCCGCCGTCATATAAACTACCTGCTCCGTTACACGCGGATTAGACGGATCGGATTTATCGATCACACGGTACGGCGCCTCTACAAAGCCGTACTGATTAATCCTCGCATAGGATGCCAGAGAGTTGATAAGGCCGATGTTCGGACCTTCAGGAGTCTCAATGGGGCACATACGCCCGTAATGGGAGTAGTGGACGTCTCGTACCTCGAATCCGGCTCTGTCTCGGGACAGACCGCCTGGGCCCAAAGCGGAAAGACGTCTCTTATGAGTCAACTCGCCAAGAGGGTTGTTCTGATCCATGAACTGGGACAACTGGGAAGAACCGAAAAATTCTTTTACCGCTGCAGTTACCGGCTTGATATTGATCAGGGACTGCGGGGAAATATTCTCGGAATCCTGAGTAGTCATACGTTCACGGACAACTCTCTCCAGTCTGGAAAGGCCGATACGGTACTGGTTCTGCAGCAATTCTCCTACAGAACGGATACGACGGTTGCCCAAATGGTCAATATCATCGTCGTTTCCAAGGCCATATTCCAGATGCATGTTATAGTTAATGGAAGCCATAATGTCTTCCTTGGTAATGTGCTTTGGAATCAGATCATGGATATCTCTGCGGACTGCCGCTTTGATATCGTCAAGATTTTCATTTTCTTCCAGAATTTTTTCGAGGACAGGGTAATATACTAATTCTGTAACACCCATTTCCTTTGGATCAGCATCCACATAATTGCGGATATCCACCATCATGTTGGACAGAACTTTAATGTTGCGTTCCTCTCCCTGAATCCAGACATAAGGAACAGCCGCATTCTGGATCGTGTCTGCCAATTCTCTTGTTACAACCGCTCCACCTGCCGCAAGGATCTCTCCTGTAGACGCATCCACAACATCCTCCGCAAGCTTGTGCCCTACAATACGTTTATTAAAGTGAAGCTTCTTATTAAATTTATATCGTCCGACTTTTGCAAGGTCGTATCTTCTTGGGTCAAAGAACATTGCCATGATCAGGCTTTCCGCGCTTTCTACTGCAAGCGGCTCACCCGGTCTGATCTTCTTGTATAATTCCAGAAGACCCTCCTGATAGTTTGTGGAAGTGTCTTTGGAAAAGCTTGCCAGGATCTTCGGTTCCTCACCGAACAATTCTACGATTTCTGCATTGGTGCCGATACCCAGGGCACGAATCAGCACAGTGATCGGAACCTTTCTGGTTCTGTCCACACGCACGTAGAATACGTCGTTAGAATCTGTTTCGTATTCCAGCCATGCGCCTCGGTTAGGAATTACGGTACTGGAAAATAACCTTTTACCAACCTTGTCATGTGCAATGGAATAGTAGATTCCAGGGGAACGTACTAACTGGCTTACGATGACACGTTCTGCACCGTTGATGACAAACGTACCTGTTTCGGTCATTAACGGCAAATCTCCCATGAAAATCTCGTGTTCGTTGATTTCTTCTGTCTCTTTGTTAATCAGTCGCACTCGAACCTTCAAAGGTGCGGCGTAAGTTACGTCACGTTCTTTACACTGCTCGATGGTATATTTTGCATCCTTCTCGTCAAATGTAAAGTCGATGAATTCCAGGCTGAGCTTTCCGCCGTAATCTGCAATTGGAGAAATATCATCAAATACTTCATTTAATCCTTCGTCGAGAAACCACTGGTAGGAATCTTTCTGGACTTCAATCAAATTCGGCATTTCCAGGACTTCTTTTTGTCTCTGGTAACTCATACGCATGCTTTTTCCAGTTTTTACAGAACGAATTCTGTTTTTTTCCATTGACGTTTCACCCCTGTTATTTTTATTTATTACCGCATGATCCTGCTCGTCATTTTGATAAGTAGGCATATCTTGCCATAATATAGCATTCTTCACTATAGCACACCAAAATCAAGATGTCAACAAATTTTAATTTTTAATTTTCATAAAATTTTTATAAAGATTTTTGTGAAGAATCAATATGCATGGCTGACAAAACGGTACTGTTCGCACCTGCGGTACAAACAGCAACGCATTCAACGAAAAAGCAGGAATGCCCATAGACATTCCTGCGTAGATTCCTGAATAATTGATGTCAGAATTATTTAAGTGTAACCTTAGCGCCTTCAGCTTCAAGTTTAGCCTTAATGTCTTCTGCTTCTGCTTTGGATGCTGCTTCTTTAACAACCTTCGGAGCGCCGTCAACAACTGCTTTAGCTTCTTTTAAGCCAAGGCCGGTAACTTCACGAACCACTTTAATAACCTTAACCTTGTTAGCGCCAACCTCTGTCAGCTCTACATCAAATTCATCTTTCTCTTCTGCTGCTTCAGCAGGGCCTGCTGCTGCAACTACAACGCCTGCTGCTGCAGATACGCCGAATTCTTCTTCGCAAGCTTTTACTAATTCATTTAACTCTAATACGGATAATTCTTTGATTGCCGCAATAAATTCTTCTGTTGTTAATTTTGCCATTTTAATTTCCCTCCATATAATAGATTTTATTTTCTTCTTCCCGTTCTGTATGCGGGATAAATTCATGAATGGGCCTGTGCCTGTAACTTAAGCCTCAGCGCCTTTTGCAGCGATTGCTGCTTCTGCTCCGCCAGCTTCTGCAACCTGATTAAGAACACGTGCCAGGTTGGTAATCGGAGACTGGATGCTTCCAAGCAATTTGCCAAGAAGTTCTTCTCTGGATGGAATCTGAGAAAGAGCCTGGATGCCTGCCTGATCGTTGTAATTGCCTTCAACAACACCAGCGATGAGCTCTAATGCCGGATACTGTTTTGCATATTTTGCAAGGATTCTTGCCGGTGCAGTTGCATCTGTGGTGGAAATTGCCAGAGCATTGGTTCCTTCCAGATGCTTGCAAAGGCTTTCGCAGTCTGTTCCAGCAAATGCACGGTTCATCATAGTGTTTTTGTAAACTTTATAATGAATACCGGATTCTCTTAACTCCTTACGAAGAATAGTATCCTGCTCAACAGTAAGACCACTGTAGTTAACCAGAACTACGGCCTGTGCGTCTTTAATGCTGTTTGCGATTTCTTCTACGATTGGTTGTTTCAGTTCTACTTTTGCCATGAAATGGTACACCTCCTTATAGATTTTGATTTACCGCCGTCGCTAATGAGAATATTCCATACACAGAAAAGCCCGTATACAAAATAAAAAGGTCTGACTGCATGACAATCAGACCTTGTGTAATCCTATCAGAATACTAAGTCCTCGGCAGGCGTTTTTATCCTTATGCCTTACGGCACCTGCTGTCTTCGGCAGCGTTCCAAAATACATTATCATGTTTTCCCAGATATGTCAAGGACTTTTTTTCGTTATGGATTTCTTTTTTTAGGGCTATTATACGTTGTTAGCCCATAGCCTTGCAAACATTGCAAGGCCTGGGAGTGAACAGTAACGGGTTCTTATTTGGTTCCGAAAATACGGTCGCCTGCGTCGCCGAGTCCCGGGCAGATATAAGCGTGGTCATTAAGGTCTCGATCCAGATGGCCGCAGTAGATCTGAATATCCGGATGAGCCTCGCGAAGCCTTTTCAGGCCCTCCGGCGCTGCGATAATGCACATGAACTTAATGTTCTTTCCGCCTTTCTGCTTGATAAAGTCTACCGCTGCTACTGCCGAGCCTCCGGTTGCAAGCATAGGATCTACCACAACCGCGATTCTCTCATCAATAGATTCCGGCAGCTTACAGTAGTATTCATGAGGCTCATGAGTCTCCGGGTCACGGTAAAGCCCGATATGTCCTACCTTGGCGGAGGGTACAAGGGTAAGAATACTGCTTACCATTCCAAGTCCGGCACGGAGCACCGGGATAACCGCAAGCTTCTTTCCTGAAATCATAGGAGTCATACATGTCTCCAGCGGAGTGGTTACCTCAACATCCTCTGTAGGAAGATCCCTTAAAGCTTCATACCCCATAAGAATTCCAATCTCCTCCACGAGCTTACGAAATTCATTGGTACCAGTATTCTGGTCACGAAGCATGGAAATTTTGTGCTGGATCAGCGGGTGATCCATAATGTATACTTGTTCCATAACTGTTCCTCTGTTCCTTTCTTATCTGTTGTTGGGATGCATTTATGTTACTGTTTGAACCGTAGGTATGGACAGCAACACATTTATTTCTGCTCCTTATTATAGTATAAATACCGCATATACAAAAGAGATTTTTCACATAAAATAAATTTTTATGATTATAAAGGTTACTATTCACGGGAGGGGGGAAGGCATTTCCGTTTCAACTTTGCCAGAATTTT
>JAUNGB010000036.1 GCA_030524715.1 Eubacteriales bacterium
AGCGTGTCAACAAGAGAAAAGAGGAACCGATTACTCTGTTGGATATTCTGAAAGAACAGAAAGCAAGTAAATATTCCGGAGGTATTTACCATAAGACACAGATTGATTTAACATACAATTCAAACCATATTGAGGGCAGTCGTCTGACTCACGATCAGACCCGATATATTTTTGAAACCAACACAATCAGCGTGGAAAATGAAGTTCTCAATGTTGACGATGTTATTGAAACAGTAAATCATTTTCGCTGTATTGACATGATTATTGAGAACGCAAAAATGGCTTTAACTGAGAAATCCATTAAGGAACTTCATCTAATCCTGAAGAATGGAACCAGCGATTCCAGAAAAGATTGGTTTGCAGTTGGCGACTATAAGAAGCTTCCGAATGAGGTTGGCGGCATGGATACCGCTCTTCCGGAAGAAGTTGCCGATAAGATGAAAGCGTTGCTGGCAGAATACAATGCCAAGGAAGAAAAGACCTTTGAAGATATTCTGGACTTCCATGTGAAGTTTGAGCGAATCCATCCGTTCCAAGACGGCAACGGTCGTGCAGGCAGATTGATTATGTTCAAAGAATGCCTGAAATATAATATTGTTCCGTTCATCATCGAGGATGATCTGAAGATGCTTTATTACCGAGGATTGAAAGAGTGGAATAATGAAAAAGGCTACCTGACAGATACTTGTCTGACAGCACAGGATAAATATAAAGCATATTTGGATTATTTTAGGATTGCGTATTAAGCAGGAAACGAGGTGCGGCGATGTCAGCTGAAAATTATTCAGAGCTATTATGAATAGCGTACTGATCGTACCGAAGTTGAGAATGATACAAAAGAAGCGGATATTGTATCGGCAAGAATTGCAAAGCTGTTAGGATTCTGGGAACGGAATATGAACTGAAAAATATCATAAAAAAGGACGTTTATGCATAAGGTCGAAAAGTGTGTAGTGTTATAAGATAAAAAAGAGTTGCCAAAATAGAGACAAGATAAAGAGAAAAGAAAGAAGTATGTTGAGAAAATATTGACTTTCTGCGGCGCTAAGAATATAATAAAAGTGTATAAAGGAGACTACTGCTTTGAATTATGTTGGAGGTAACAGTGATGGTAAAGGCAAGCGAGATTATTAGTAATAATATAATGAATATTATGAAACAGAATGGAAAAAAGCAGATTGACCTTGCAGACTATCTTGGTGTGTCTAAGCAGGTTATAAGCAAGATGCTTTCCGGTGGCAGGATGATCAATGCAATTGAGCTACAGAAGATTTCAGAGTTTCTTGGCACTTCCATGGAGAATCTGGTTAAGCGTCCAGAGGTATTTCAAGAAACTAATGCCATAAAGGCATTTATGGGTAAGGTGGAAACCCAGGAAGCAAGAGATGGACTTGGAATTGCAGATGAGATTGCAAATCTTATTTGTTTTTATGCGCGCACCCGTGAGAATGCAGAGGAAATGATGAAACCGTGGGAGGCTTAGAATTATGTGCCGAGTTTTGGATAATAGTCTTTTTGTTAAAGACAGAAAGAAATATGTAAAAATAAGTGAATGTGCAACAAGTTTCAATTCAATCTATAATAAAAACAATATTATTCAGGATGATATCTTCAATGTGTTGGAGAATTATGTGGTACGCCATGATATGCCATTTGATATGCTAAGATATCCTATTGAGGATACGGATTTGTGTGCATGTACTTTTATTCGCAAGGGACGTATGTTTGTTATGATTAATTCTGCTTTGCCATTATCAAAGCAGATATTTGCTGCAGCACATGAACTGTATCATATTTATTGTTATTTTGAAGAACATGATTCTGAATTGTTACAATCTGGATCAATTTTGGCATCTAGTATTATAGATGAAGAAGCAAAAGAGATTGAGGATATGGAAGCAAATGCTTTTGCTGCTATTTTATTGGCTCCAAAGGAACGACTTGATGAACAAACAGATGTGTACAATTTATCATATAAAAATATTTCTGTGCAAACTATTCTTAAGATAATGGACATTTTTGCAATTCCATATAAGGCGGCAGTAATTCGCCTTTTGGAGGAAGATAAGATTGATGCAAAAGATGCAAAGAAACTTTTGCAGGTCACTGAAGAAGAGATTAGCAAACAAATGAAACTCACGGGAAAAGCTGCCCGTTGGCAGGAAATACATAAGAATTTTGTTAGATTTGGAAGTTTATCAGAATTGATGTATGACGTTGAGCAGATGGATGCAGTTCATGATGAGCGGTTGTCAAGTGATAAGAGCAGATTAACTGAAATTATGAAAAACTTAAGAAAACAGTGAGGTAGTGCCTATGGGAATAGATAAAAAATATGCCTTGCTGGATACTGACTTTTTGTATAAATCACATTTGGCAAGAAACGCAAAAAATCATACACTGACAGACTTTGTCATTGAGTTTGCGGAGTATGAATTTTTCTGCCATGAAATGATAAAAAAAGAACTGAGCAGACATGAACTGAATCCGGATCCAAATCCTTGGCTTGAAGAGAAAGTTAAAGTTGGAAAAGTGAAATTGTATACGGATCGAGAGATTGTAAGTGAATTAGGAAAGTTATATGGAGAAGAAGCAACAAGCATATATTTAGAATTACTAGAAACGAGTTGCGATACTTTTAATGCCAATTTTTATAAACAGTACTATGGTTTGTTGAATGAGATGGAGAACTTGAACGATGTTGAGGCATTTTTGGCGGCGTTAAAGGAATGTGATGATAATGTTCCACATAAAATGGGTTTGCTAAATTAACTCGTTGTGCTACTTGAAAATTGTACTGCCTGTTAGCTCAAAATTGCCCAAAATATCCCTGTGCAACTCAAAAACGGATTTTTTAGAAAATAAGATGTTTTATTTTTCCGATATCACAGGGTTCTCTGAAGATGCTGTTAAATGCCATGCACAGATTATGTCCCAGAATTTTGTTTTGCAGCCGGGTACATAATCCACGGAAACTTTTTGCAAGAACTTTTTCAGCATTTAACTGCTCACTAAGCTGCGAGAATACCGTTTCTATCCTTCGACGGAACCGGAAAATCACCTGCCTTACTTCCTTCGGCCAGTTATTTTTATGATTGGATGGCTTCAGCGACATCAGACAGATGCCTTTTTCCTGCATATCCTCCCAGAGCTGCTCTCCGGTATAGCCTTTATCGCCAAGTACCGTAAGACAGAGGTGGTTTTCAGCAAAATCCCGTAAGCCCTCCCGGTCATCAACAGAAGCAGGTGTGATCTCAAAAGCAGTTATATAACCCTCTATAGTAATAAGCGCGTGTACCTTGAAGCCAAAATAAGTTTCCTTTTTGGATGGACATTTTCCATAATTTGCCCCGTCTACACGGAAGGAACGGCAATAACGTGCTCGCCCAAACTTGCAGACAGGAAGAGGGAAACTGTCAATCACAAAATATCGGCTGGTCGGTATTGGGAATGAATGGGTCAGCTTCTGCCGGAGCAGTTCTGTCACCTGTAAAAGCGCTTTCCTTGTTCGGTTAAACCGGGTACGAGAGCAAAGTCTGGGGAAAAGATGCCGGTAGTTACGCTTTACAAAGGAATACCATGCATTCTCAGAGTCTATCCCGGCCAACTCACCGCAGATACTCAGGGTAATAATTTCAGAGTCGGACATTTTAGCAGTATCCACATTTCGTCTTTGTGAAACGGAAGTGGGAGCAAACTGATGGTACAGGTCATCAATAATAGTATAAACGAGCAAAATAAAATCTTCAAAAGTTGCTATGATAGTGGTATAATCGCCTTGGAACTTCAACATAATGTGCCTCCTTTCATAGTGTATAGTAGTGTACAACTATAGAATAGCATATTTTGTTGAAGTTTTTTATATTAACTAGCACAACAGGTTAAATTAGAAAGAGATATTGACGGCATTACACAAAAAAATGCTTTTGGAGCAACTAAGGGAATTGATAGACTATGGATTTGTAGAGAAAAAAACATTTGAGGGTTATCCGCTTCATGTAGAGTATTCTTTGACAACAAAATAGGTGTTGATACTGGTGTCAGATTTCAAGTGCTGCAGTTTGGGGTTGGAATGTTTCTTTGACAGATTCTACTGCATGAAATTGCGATTAATCGCCCAAATTTTCATTTGGAGTTGTAAAATCAATCCGGACGGGGTATAATGCTAATGAAGAATTTTGCGATAACTCGCAAAAATTTTCAGCAGAAAGAAGGATTAGGATATGGAAATTAAGAGAGACATCTATTTGAATAAGCTTATCAGTAAGAAGCATAATGGACTTATTAAGGTAGTAACTGGCATCCGTCGCTGCGGAAAGTCCTACTTGTTGTTTAATCTGTTCAAGGATCATTTGCTGGCAGAAGGAGTGGATGAACAGCACATTATAGAAATTGCGTTTGACTCCTTTGAGAATAAGCGTTTTCGTGATCCAGAAGTTCTGTATCCCTATCTCAAGGAGCAGATTAAAGATGATGGAATGTACTATGTGCTGCTGGATGAGGTACAGCTTTTGGGAGAGTTTGAATCCGTACTAAACAGCCTGATTCGTATGAAAAATGTGGATGTATATGTGACAGGAAGCAATGCCCGGTTTTTGTCCAAGGATGTGATTACCGAATTTCGGGGACGGGGAGATGAAGTTCATATGCATCCTCTCAGTTTTGCTGAATTTATGTCTGTCTATTCGGGGACGAAACAGGACGGCTGGAATGAATATATGCTTTACGGCGGACTGCCGCCTATCATGAACATTTTAAGTCCGGAGGAAAAGATTAATTTCCTTAAGTCGCTGTTTGAGGAGACCTATATTTCGGATATTGTAGGCAGACATAATGTACGCAATCGGGCAGAATTAGAGGAACTTCTGAACATTCTCTCATCTGCTATCGGCTCGCTTACAAACCCGACAAAGTTGTCGGCTACCTTCAAAAGTGTCAAGCAGAAAACCATCAGCAACACCACCATCAAAAGGTATATTGACTATCTTTGTGATTCCTTTCTGATCGATAGTGCTGTCCGATATGACATTAAGGGGAAGAAGTATATTGATACACCGGTGAAATATTACTTTACTGATTTGGGATTGCGTAATGCCCGCCTCAATTTCCGCCAGATGGAAGAGACGCATACGATGGAGAATATCATCTTCAACGAGTTGAAGATACGCAGTTTCAATGTGGATGTGGGCGTTATCACTCTAAATAAAACCAATGAAAAAGGTCATGGAATCCGTAAGCAGTTGGAAATTGATTTTGTTTGCAACAAAGGCTCTAAGCGTTATTATATCCAGTCGGCCTATGCGATTCCTGACCAGGCAAAGATGGAACAGGAGCAGCGCTCCCTGATGCTGACTGGCGATTTTTTCAAGAAGATCATCATCACGAAAGATTCACCTGCACCGTATTACAATGACAATGGGGTGCTGGTTATGAGTGTCTATGATTTCCTGTTGAATGAGAGGAGTATGGATAATTGATTGTCACTTGTTGTTGTGCAGTGTGTGTTTATATTTTTATAAGAGAGAAGATGATAGCTGGAAATGGAAAGTATCAATGATTAAGCGTGCAATAGATTGTGGAGAAGCCTTGATTGTAGTTATAATAGCAAAGATATTAGCTCCTGAAACATTTATCTGTTGTCTCTGGTTGAATGCAATTATGATTTCGATGTTTACATTGATCATGCCATTTGTTAATGATTGCGTTTATGTAAAGTTTGGTTTGGCGGATTCATGGGAGGTCTGAAATGATTCTATACTCCCAAAATCCCGCAACCTATGATAGAATATTCGCAGTAGTAAAACACCCCTGTTCTTACTACGTTTTGACTACGTTTCATGTCCGGGGTTTGCCCCGATTTGCCGCATTTTGCTCATTCTGTGACAAATTTAACAATCTAGGAGCAAAAATTATAGTCGGCAAATCGCGGCAAAACGGGGCAGAATACGGCATTTCAGGAGGATTTTCATTTATGATAAAAGTATTATTTGTTTGCCACGGTAATATTTGCAGATCGCCTATGGCGGAATTTATTTTTAAGGATATGGTAGAGAAGGCAGGGATCGCAGAGCAGTTTCAGATTGCGTCTGCCGCTACCAGTACGGAAGAAATATGGAATGGGATTGGGAATCCGGTATATCCGCCCGCAAGAGAGGAACTGGCCGGACATGGGATCAGTTGCGCCGGAAAACGCGCGGTGCAGATGAAAAAGTCGGATTATGACAAGTATGATTATCTTCTGGGAATGGATTCCTGGAATATGCGCAATATGATGCGTATCCTGCGCAGCGATCCTGAAGGAAAAGTAAAGCGTTTCCTGGATTATTCCGATGCTCCAAGAGACATCGCGGATCCATGGTATACAGGGGACTTTAGGACAACCTATGCGGATATAGACGAGGGGTGCAGGTGTTTTCTGCAATATCTTAGAGAAAATGGGCTTCTGATAGGCTGAACGCTTATAAGGAGATAAGTATGAAAATAAAAAAACTTCTGCCGTGAGGCAGAAGTTTTTTTATTTCGGCTCCAAGCATGCCAGGAATATGGAAAATGTCTCTTCTCCAAGGATAAAGTTTATACTTTTTTAATAAACAAATAAAACGGATATGTCACAAATGGGTTTTTGCGTATTGTGTTAAAATTTAGGATATATTATACTGTTTGCTGTTACAGGTGTAACATGAAAGGAATTCCTGGCAACAAAAATTTTGGAATTAGAAGGGGACTGATCAGATTGAATATATTATTTACAGTAAACAGAGCATATATAGGACATGTTGCGGAATGCATACGATCCATTCTGCGATTTCCGTCGGCAGACGGATATGATATTTATATTCTGCATTCCGATCTGCAGGATCGGGATCAGGCTGATTTTTTGTCTCAGATAAAAAGTCAAAATATGACTTTGCATTTTCACTTTGTGGATCCCTCGCTGTTTTCCTCCTTTCCGGAAAGCGACAGATATCCAAGGCTGATTTATTACCGTATCTTTGCCGCTTCGCTGCTTCCGATGGAAGTGGAAAAAATTCTCTATCTGGACGGAG
Organism: Eubacteriales bacterium; assembly: GCA_030524715.1. Taxonomy (GTDB): domain Bacteria; phylum Bacillota; class Clostridia; order Lachnospirales; family Lachnospiraceae; genus Blautia_A. The sequence goes on from JAUNGB010000036.1 coordinate 7,047, forward strand.
ATACGGTCGTGATCAATCCGCTCGACGAGTTATATAACATGGAATTTGAAGGAAATTATTTTCTGGCATGCACGCATGTAAGAAAATTCCTTAATAAAGTGAATCAGTACAGACTGGGGGTAGAAGAAGAAATCACCTATATCAACAGCGGCGTGATGCTGATGAATCTAAGAGAGCTGAGAGAAAAGCAGAATATAAAAGAAGTTATGTCGTTTGTGGAGAAAAGAAAGCGGTATCTTACCCTGCCGGATCAGGATATTATAACCGCGCTGTATGGGAATAAGACAGGAATTTTAGATACCATGAAGTATAATTTAAGCGACAGGATGCTTTCTTTTTATAATGCGAAGCTGAACCATAAAAAAATAGATCTGGACTGGATTCGGGAGAATACCGTGGTAATTCATTATTACGGGATACAGAAACCGTGGAAGAAGCCTTATATGGGTATCCTGAATGTTTTTTATGAGGAATTAAAAGCGGAAATACAGGACGTTTCAGAAAAATGAGCAGAAAGGCAATCCGATATCAGGTAATTTTTCATTTTGCCCTTGTCCAAACGTTTAGTATAAAATTTTGTTTATAAAATTTATATTTTTTTAATGAACAAATGTAACGGAAGTGTCACAAATGCATTTTTGTGTATTGTGTAAAAATTTAGGATGTATTATACTATTTGCTGTTACAAGTGTAACATAAAAAGAAAGGGAATTTCCGGCAATCAAAATGAAAACTACAATCAAAATGAAAATTACAAAGTATATGTAGGGAAAGAAAAAATAAGGAAAGATGAAAAAAAGACAAAAGATGGAAAACCAGGAGGAAGACAAATGAGTTTATCACATGCGGCAACAAGAAAGGCCTATGGAATGGCTATAGACGGCGTACTGAAATATGTAAATAAAGACAGAGAAAAAAATCTGCTGAAGCTGGTAGATATTTCTGAAAAATTCCTGGGCAGCAGATTCCGTCAGGAAGTCTATGACGGCGCCAGGGAGCTGATCCAGGATAAGGATGGAAAATGGATGAAGTTTTTATACAGGGCATTGGACGAACTGGATCCCCATGTATTTAAGACCCTGCCCGATGTTGTAGAATCCGGAATATCTGGTGGAAATGGTAGAGAAAACAGGAGCAAAATCCACAGATATGCAGTCTCCGGAGGAGGCGTCGCATTTATGCGGGAAATGTATCCCGTATGCAGAAGACTGGAAGGATACGGCAGATAAGCTGTGGAAGTCAAGTACAAGAGGACAACGTGAAGAAGCGAAATAGCCAGTGGCTGAAAGCAGGAGTATCGATCATGGAAAAATTAAAATGGAAAATAAGAAATTTTATGCAGGGAAGGAGAGGCTTATATGTTTTTCTTTATGCCGATGGTTTTTAATGAAATTATCTGGATTTATATTTTGGCGGCAATTATACCGGCAATATTTCTGCTGAGGTATATATACAAATGCGATACCGTTGAAAAAGAACCGCCGCAGCTGCTGGGGTCTCTGATCCTGTACGGGGTGGCGGCGGCGCTTTGTTCCGTTATTCTGGAATGGATCGGAAGTTTTATTTTAAATAATACTATCTCACGGGAAAGTCCTTATTACATATTAGTTCTGGCATTTTTAGTAGTGGCGGCGGTAGAAGAAGGAACAAAGCTGTATTTTCTGAAGCGCCGTACATGGAATGACTGGAATTTCTCTCATTTGTTTGATGGGGTGGTGTATTCTGCCTTTGTTTCGCTGGGGTTTGCCGCGTTTGAAAATATAAAATATGTATTTTCTTACGGTTTGTCCGTGGTATTGCCCCGCGCGCTGTTTGCTATTCCTGGGCATCTCGGTTTTTCCGTATTCATGGGAGTGTTTTATGGACGCGCAAAGATGTGTGAGAATTATGGGGATGAAGCCGGAAAAAAACGGAATCTGGTTTTAGCGTACGTATCCGCTGTTTTACTGCATGGTTTTTATGATGCCTGCGCTATGAGCGGCACGAAAGAGGCAAATATTATTTTCTATGTGTTTGTTGCGGCCATGTATGTGATCGTTTATCGAGTGATAAAAAAAGCGTCGGCACAGGATCGCCCCATTTATTGACGAATCGTGAGATAATAAATCTGAAAAAGGCTGAAGCGTCGGATTCATGCTGCTGCCTATTGGAAAAATGATAAAGATTTGGTACAATTCTTAAGGAAAGGAAGGGTGAGCAGGATGATTTTTAAAAAGAATTATCTTCCGCAATTCAGGGAAGCGGAAAGAGACGGACTTGTGGGACTCCGGGGATATATGAATTATTTTCAGGATATGGCTACGCATTATATGCACAATATTGATAAAGGAAATGATACGCTGCCGGAGACCTACGGTATCGTATGGATGTTTACGAAATATAAAATGCAGGTCATGCGGAAGGTAGATTTTACTGAGGAATTAACCATGGAGACCTGGATCCCCAAAGGACGGCTGACGGCGGTCGTCCGTCAGAATTTACTGATATCAAGAAACGGCGAGGAATGCGCCAGAGGCTGTGTGGAAAGCTGCCTTTATCATGTTTCCCAAAACAGGCTGGTTCGGCTGAGGGAGATTGATTTTCCGGCAGATATTACGGAGGACAGGGAATTTTCGCTGCCTGGTTTCCAGAAAATGCCAACAGAGACAGAAGGGATGGAGTATGCCTACACACATCAGGTCCGGTATACGGATCTGGATAAGACCGGGCATATGACGAACCTGAAATATGTAGATCTGTTTTTAAACGCTTTTGACAGTCCATTTTTTGAAGAATTTCAGATCAGCGATTTTGAACTGCACTTTTTAAGCCAGTGCTTTGAAGGGGAAGTTTTGCATGTTTATAAAAGGATATCTGGCGATAGGGTGTCTCTTGTTGCGCTGCATGAAAATAAAGCTCCCTGCGCTGCGGCAGGCATGACAGTCGTCCGTGCAAATGCAGACAGGAGCGTGAAAGGGGACTGAAAACAAAATTTTTTCCACCTGTGCGATTGTAATATTCTTGATATTCCAACTGTACAGGTGGAATTTTTTTACCAATAATGATATTCCGGTGGATTTAAGATATTGATTTTTGCAGAGGCATCAGTCAGAAATGGCTGGTGCTTTTTGTGTGGAAGAAACAGAGACAAAAGGCCGACAACGTATAATTGTCAACTAAAATTTTACTTATAATATCAAAAAATAATGCTATCGGCAGATTCTGAAAAAAGGTAATATTAAGAAAATCAGCAAAATATCGCTACTTCTGTGAAATCAGGCGAAAAGGCAGGAAATCAGCAGGAGTGTTTTACTTTAAAAAGGGATTGGTGAAAGGAGAGAAACCACAGATGCCGAGAAGAGAAATACTATTGATGGATAACTGGAAGTTTTCATTGGAAAAGTCCGGTGAGACGGCTTTTGAATTAATCGATTTGCCCCATGACTGGGCAATCAGTGCTCCGTTTTGTAAAACTATGGAGCAGGGAGAGGCACAGGGCTTCCGTGATCGTTGGGGTGTAGGCTGGTATCTTAAAAAAGTGACGCTTGATGAGAAAAAAATCGGATATTGTTATTATCTGGATTTTGGAGGAATTTATGAAGACAGTACCGTATGGATTAACGGATATGAGGCGGGAGGCCGAAAATACGGCTATAGCCCGTTTCGGCTTAACATTACGAATTATGTGAAGGAGGGAACAAATGAAATTCTCATTCGGGTGGATAATACAAAAAAACCGGCGGACCGCTGGTATAGCGGAGCCGGGATTTACAGGACTGTCAGATGGATTGAAGTAGAAGAAAAACATCTCGAGGAAGAAAACATTGTGGTACGCAGTGAAATTTCAAATGGACAGGCTGTGATAACTGTTGATTCCGGAATAGAAGGAACGGTTCGGGGATATCTGTCTGAAAAAAATACGCTGCAAAAAGGGGAACCCCTAAAAGCAGAAAGTACAAATGGGAAACTCTCTTTTTGGGTAGAAAAGCCGAAGCTTTGGTCAGCGGAAACTCCGAATCTGTATCAATTAGATCTGCAGCTGATGGAGGAAGAACGGATTGCAGACAGGATTATAATGAAAATCGGAATCCGCGATATACAAATGATTCCCAATCGGGGAATGTTTGTGAACGGAAAAAAAGTTTTACTGAAGGGTGTGTGCCTTCATCAGGAAGCCGGCTGTGCGGGAATCGCCGTCAGGCCGGAGCTGTGGAGAAAACGCCTGGAGCAGCTGAAAGAGATGGGCTGTAATGCCATTCGTACGGTTCATCATATGTTTGCCGGGGAATTTCTGGATCTTTGTGATGAGATGGGCTTTTATGTTTATGAGGAATGCTTTGATAAGTGGAAGGGCGGCCTCTATGGACGTTATTTTGACACTGAGTGGCAAAAGGATGTGGAAAGCATGGTGAAACGTGACAGAAATCGTGCCTGCGTTTTTATCTGGGGTGTTGGCAACGAGGTGGAAAATCAGGCGCAGGAATCTATGCTGAAAATTTTGAAAATGCTGAAAGACCATGTGCGTACTATGGATTCCAGACCGGTTACTTACGCTATGAATCCTCACTTTAAAAGGGAAAGCAATGTGGATTTATCAAAAATTACGGATATTCAGAAGTTTGTGGATGAAGCGGATGATACGGAAATCTATGACAGAGAGGAACGTGTAAAGCGTATCAAAAAAATAGCTGAAATCGTGGATGTGATCTCCTGCAATTATCAGGAACAATGGTATGAGGAAATTCACAGAGAAATTCCGGACAAATTAATCCTTGGCACGGAAACCTATCAGTTCTTTCAGGGCTATCCGGAGCAGATGATGAATTTCTGCAATCGAAATCCGCAGCTGGAGCCATTGCGGAAAGCCTATGTCATAGGCGGGATGATCTGGTCGGGCTTTGATTATCTGGGCGAATCCATGGGATATCCTGCCAAAGGATGGGGAGGGGCTTTGATTCGCACTAATGGAGAACCAAGGACTGGTTACTATATTATGCGCAGTTATTGGAGCGAAAAGCCTATGGTACATTTTGCGGTTATGGACTATTCTCTGGAGGACGAAGGTGTTAAGGAACACTGGGATATGCCTTTTTATGCTGAACACTGGCATTTTCCGCAGTTTCACAGGGCAGTGATACCGTATATGATAGCAAGCAACTGTGAAGAAGTACGGTTGTTTTTAAATGGAAAGCAGTTTTATATTGAAAGACCGGATTCATTTCCTAACCGTCTGATTACCGGCTTTCTGCCCTGGCAGCCGGGTACAGTAGAGGCAATCGGTTACAGGGAAGGAAACGAGGTCTGCCGTCATACAGTCATAACGCCGGGAACTGCGGTTAAATTGCTTTTTGAACGCCGGACAATAAAATGTAAGGCAGAAAAAGGCTATGAGATACTGCTGACTGTCCGGGCTGCGGACGAAGAAGGGAGGCCGTATTTTCGTGAAAGCTCCAGAGTGAGATTCGTTGTGGAAGGACCGGCAAGGATTCTGGCTGTGGACAATGGAGATCTGATGAGCAATGAAAGCTATCAGGAAAAAGCTATTCATATGTATCACGGAAAAGCCAGTGTTCTGCTTGCACTCACCGGGGAGCCGGGCAGAATTACGGTAAGAGCGTATGCTGAAGGGATGCGGCACGGCGAAATGATTGTCTGTGCCGATCCCATGCGGTAATGAATAACAGAAAGAGAAAGGCAGGAAGAGTAATATGAAATATCAAAATCCAATTATCAGTAATATGAAATATCAAAATCCAATTATCAGAGGCTTTCATCCTGATCCGAGTATTTGCCGCGCAGGTGAAGATTATTATCTTGTGACCAGTTCTATGGAATATTTTCCGGGACTTCCGCTTTTTCACAGCAGAGATCTTGTAAACTGGGAGCAGATTGGGAACTGTATTGACAGGCCGGAACAGTTGGATATGAAGAATGCCTGTGATTCCGGGGGAATCTGGGCTCCGACGATCCGGTATGACAGGGGTGTTTTTTATGTGACGGCTACATTGGACGCATACGGAAATTTTATCATCTCAACAGAAGATCCCTATAAGGAATGGTCAGATCCTGTATGGGTAAATATGGGCGGTATTGACCCGTCCTTATATTTTGAGGATGGAAAGGCGTATTATTGTACAAATCAGAGTCTTCATCCGGGGATGGAGGAGATTACCCTGGCAGAGATTGATATAATATCCGGAGAACGCAGAAGTCCAGTCAGAACCATATGGTGCGGTACCGGAGGCGGTCATCTTGAGGGGCCTCATATATATTTGGTCAACGGCTGGTATTATCTGCTGGCGGCGGAGGGAGGAACCAATTTTAACCATATGGCGACGATTGCCAGAAGCAGATCGATATGGGGACCATATGAAAGCTGCCCCCGGAACCCGATTCTGACAAACCGTCATGATACAGTCAAGCAGGTGCAGTGCTCAGGGCATGGTGATCTGTTTGAGGATCACAGGGGAAACTGGTGGATGGTTCATCTGGCAATCCGAACGGCAAGAAGGACGATGACGCAGTTGGGAAGAGAAACCTTTCTGACTCCTGTGGTGTGGGAAAACGGCTGGCCGGGGATTGGAACAAATAAAATGGCAGCCTTGGAACAGGAAGGGCCCCTCTGGGAGGAACAGCAGGAGACAATAGGTTGGAGCGCGGACTTTTCTTCCAAAGAATGGGAGCCTCAGTGGATTTTTGTGCGGGAAAAAAAACCGGGCCTTTTTCAGCGGGGGGAAGGAAAACTGCGGTTATATCCTTCTGTGCGGAACTCTGCGTTTGAGCTAGGGCAAACCTTTGCGGCAGCCAGACCGTTGGATTTTGCGTGCGAGATGGAAACAATATTCCGTTTTTGGCCGGATAAAACAGGGGATGAGGCCGGAATAGCGGTTTATCTGCAATCAGATTTTCATTATCGTTTCGGCAGGAAAAAAACGGAGCAGGGCGAATTTCTCGTATTGGAAAAAATAGCTGAGGACTTTCATCAGACAGCCTGCCGGATACCTGTAAAACCCGGGAGGACGCATCTGAAAATAGTGTGCAGCAAAGAAAAGTATGATTTTTATTACGCAATGGAAAATGAACAAATGCGGTTGGCATGCAGCGCGTCCACCAGGTTTTTGTCCTGTGAGGTGGCAGGCCGTTGTTTTACGGGAACGGTGATGGGACTTTATGCATCGGCCGAAGTAAAAACGGATGCTTATGCGGATTTTGAAAATTTTAAAATGAGAAGATAAAAGGAACGCGTATACAGACAGTAAAGAGGAGGCAGTATGTCAGAATTTGTCATAGAAAGAGGAAATAGAATTACCATTAGCATCAATGAAAAGGAACCACCCGCAGTTTGGATTGCCGCAGAAAATTTGAAAAAAGATTTAATGCGTGTTCTGAAAACAGAAACATCGCTGAATACAAAAGAAGGCTTTGGGCAAATTCTTGTGGGAACCGTTGGCTTTTTGGAAAATATCGGAAAATATTTTGATTTGGATAAGCTGCGTGACGAAACAGGAAACTTCAGAAAAGAGGCATATATTCTGACCTTATGGAAGGACAGGCTGGTTATCGCAGGAACAGACAGACGGGGAACCATATACGGAATCTATGATTTTTGCGAACAGATCGGAGTGTCGCCATGGTACTTTTGGGCAGATGTCCCTGTACGGGAAAGAAATAGCATCACACTACCAAAAGGATACGAAAAGACAGATTTTTCTTCTGTTCCGTATAGAGGAATATTCATTAACGATGAAGAGGAACTGGAACACTGGGCGCAGCTCCGCATGGGAGAAGAAACCATTGGGATACATACATATGAAAAGATATTTGAGTTGATTCTGCGGCTGAAGGGAAATTACATCTGGCCTGCTATGCATGTAAATTCCTTTAATATGAAAAAAGAAAACGGTGCTCTGGCGGAACGTATGGGAATCGTGGTGGGAACCTCTCATTGTGATATGCTGATGCGCAGCAATAATCGGGAATGGCTTCCATGGATTACCGAAAAGGGATATACGGATGCAAGATACGACTATTCGATCGAAGGCTGCAACCGCCAGATCCTGCAGGAATATTGGAGGGAAAGTGTCACACAGAATAAAGATTTTGAAGTCAGCTATACACTGGGAATGCGGGGAATACATGATTCCGGCTTTGAAACCGCTAATCTTACGGGAGAAACAGAGGAAGAACTGCAGGTTAAAAAAATCCGGTTACTGGAAAGGATTATAGCGGATCAGAATCAGATCCTGTCGGAGGAACTGGATAAAAAACCCTTGAAATTATTTATTCCATATAAAGAAGTGCTGGAACTATATGACCATGGCCTGAAGATACCGGATGAGTTTACAATGATCTGGTCCAATGATAATTACGGATATATCCGGCGTTATCCCTCTGAAGAAGAGAGAAAGAGAGAGGGAGGTCATGGAATTTATTATCATAATTCCTATTGGTCTCCGCCGGGAAGATCCTATCTGTTTTTGTGCTCCACACCGCTTGCCCACACCAAATATGAATTGCTGAAAGCATACCAGGAAGGAATCCAGAAGCTGTGGATCCTGAATGTGGGAGCATTAAAACCTCTGGAAATGGAGGTGGAATTTTTTATGCGCCTGGCTTGGGAGGCAGGACGGAAAAATGGACGTACAGAAAATGTAGACGATTTTGTCAGTCAGTGGATCAACAGAAACTTTACCGGCGGAAATGGAGAAAAACTGGGGCCGCTTTTGAATCAGTTTTCACAGATCGCGAATGTGCGTAAGCTGGAAATGATGGAGGATGATGTATTTTCCCAGACTGCCTATGGCGACGAGGGAGTGGTGCGGCTTCATAAGCTTCAGGAAATCCTGGAGACTTTTAATCATGTTTATGAAAATCTTCCGGAAACAGAAAAGGATGCTTTTTTCCAAATGGTCCTTATGCGGATTCATGCGGTTTATCTGACCATGTGCCAGTATTATTATTCAGATCGCAGCGCTTTATGTATCAGGCAGGGAAAAATGAATGCAGCGGGTCTGTATGTGAAAGAGACGAGAGCCTATGAAGACGCAAGAAGAAAAATGCTGTTTTACTATAATCATGTTATGGCACAGGGAAAGTGGCAGGGAATCGTGACTCCGGAGGACTTTCCGCCGCCAAGGACAGCCATGTATCCGGCATGTACTCCGGCTTTAAAACGCGGAAAAAGAACGATGCTGGTACACCTGTGGAACGAAGGCGATCAATTGAGCTTCAGCCGTCCGGGGACAAAATGGCTGGAAATCTCCAATGGCGGCGAAGGGATATTCCGATATCGGATAGAAGCTCCCGACTGGATAGAGCTTTCTGAAACTACCGGGGAAGTAGAGACAGAAAAAAGAATTCTGGTGACTGCTAAAGAGGCGAGTGAAAGACGGGAAGGAAGTATCATCATCCGGAATGTTACGGATGATACCAAATGCTTTGTACCGGTGGCTGTCAGTTCCTCATTGCCGAAAACGGAAAATCAGGAAGCAGACGGAGCAGTAGCAATTTCCGTCCGGGGAGCACATGGGGAAGGCTTCCGGAATATTTTCCGTCTTGGACGGGAAGAAGGAGATCTGTTGGAGGGTTATGAGGAAGGAAGAAAAATATCTTTCCCGTTTTATCTGGAAAGTGAAGGCGAATTTCTTTTGGAAATCCATCGTTTTCCATCATTATGCTCTAAGGGAAGAATCCGTCTTGGCGTGATTCTGGACGGCGGTGAAATGCAGACGGTGGAGAGCTTGTCCAATGATGAATGGAGAGGCGGCTGGGTGCAGAACACGACCGATAATGTTGAAAAACTATATCTGCGGCTTCCATGGGCGGGGAAAGGCTCCCACACTTTGACTTTGCAGGTGATCGATCGCTATTTTGCAATTTCAAGGATGGTCATTTACACAGAAGCGAGAAAAGAAAATAATCTTGGAATAATCGAAGGAAATCAGTCGCTTCTTCCAACCGGATGTATCGGGGAGTGGGCGGATGCCTTTTATGGACAGATTACACTGAAGCCCCGGAAAGAAATTCTTGCCGACCGGAAAGCAAAAAAGGACAGCCTGATTGCTACCGATCATTTTCGGAAATCTGACCGGTATGCAGACAGGAAAAGCCCGGAAGAGATCCTTGCGTCCGGCGATAAAATATTTTCCCAGCGGGACGAAAGAATCAAAATTGATGCGGTTACAGCTCTTAAACAGACGGATTTCGCTTATACGGAAAACGGAAATTGGGAGTATTGCAGCAGTGAATCCTATGGAAGAAGCGGACTTGCTGTTTATATCCGAAAGCGGGGGATGCGCTGGGAAAAGGCAGAGGATGCGCCGAAGCTGAATTATCAGATCCTGTGCGGAGGGGGACAGTATGATCTATGGATACTGCTTCGCATAGACAGGGCAGAACCGTCTTATCTGGAGCTTGCGGTCGATGGAGTATATCTGGATAAAGGTCAGTTGTATAATCAGGGAAAATGCTGGAGATATGAGGCAGAGCAGGTGTGGAGGTGGATTCCGTTTACCAGCATAAGTCTTATGGAGGGACAGCATCTGCTTACGTTTGCAGTCAGGAATTCCGGTATAAGAATGGACAGGATTTATATGACAAAGAAAGAAGGGGAACTGCCGCCTGCAGATTTGCAATGGGAAGAAAAACAGTAAAAATTTACACATGGAATCGAAAAATATTGGTATTTTATCGCTTCAGTATCAGTTAGAATAAAGACACTTAAAGAAATAAAAGAAAAAAAGAAAGAGAGGAAAGAAACATGATGAAAAAAAGAGTATTCGCTTTCGGCCTGGCGTCTGTATTGGCAGCAGGATCCCTTACCGGATATGGAAGCACAGAGGTAAAGGCGGAAAGTGCTTCAGGCGAAAAAACAACCCTTCGTTTTGCATGGTGGGGCGGACAGGAAAGAGCGGACATGACCAATGAGGCTGTTGAGCTTTTTATGGAAAAGAATCCGGATATTGTAGTGGAGACAAGCTTTTATCCGTGGGATTCTTACTGGGAAAACCTGTCTATAGCATCTACAGCCAATAATGTTCCGGATGTATATCAGGGATACATCGGAGCAGGAGAATTCCAGCAGTTTATGGACGGAGGAATTGTAGAACCGTTGGATGCTTATGTGGATGCGGGACAGATCGATATTTCGTCCATTTCTGAGAATCTGGTTGCAGAGGGCAAGGTGAACGGAAGTCTGTACGGGCTGCCCTTTGGAATCAATACGAGAGCTATGCTGGTAGCGCCGGATATGTACGAAAAGGCAAATCTGGAAATCCCGGAAAAAGGGTATGAATCATGGGAAGCGTTGGAAGAAGATCTGGTGAAGCTGAAGGAAGCGACTGGAAAATATGCGGCGGCCGATTTTGTTGAATATGAAGGAGATGTGTTCAAATATTGGTGCAGGCAGCATGGAGAAACTGTTTACGCACCAGAAGGCGACAGTCTGATCGGATTTTCCAAGGATACTTTTGTGGATTTCTATGAAATGAAGGTAAGATGGGCAGACGAGGGATTGATTCCTCCTTATGATGTATCTCAGGCGGAAAACGGACCTGAGGATAATACTATCGTAAAGGGAGAGTCGGCTGTAAATATCATTCCTGCTTCCCAGTATGCTAATTTTGCTGACGCAGCGCAGAAAGAACTGAAGATGATCCTTCTTCCCGGCGCGACAACCGGCGAAGCAACTATGGTTCCGGCTTCTCTTCATTTGTGTATGTCCAGTAAATCCGAGAATAAAGAAGCAGCCGCGAAGCTGATAGATTTTCTGATCAACGATGAAGAGGCAAATAAGCTGATGAAGGCAGAACGCGGTATGCCGGCTTCTGATAAAGCACGCGCGGCAATGGAGCCTGACTTTAACGACAATCAGAAAAAGGTACTGGCCATTACCGATGAGGCGGTAGAATACAGCAGCGCCAATGATGCGCCTGCTATGGAAGGCAGCAGCGATATTCAGAAACTGATTCAGGAATATGAAGAGAGAATCATGTATAAAGATGTGACACCTGAAGAGGCATATGAAGCAATCGCTGAAGCAGCCCAGATAGATTAGAGGTAAAAGAAGCAAGGCGGGGGCGATCGGGAAAGCCCCCGCCTTTAATGAAAAACCTTAACCGGAGGTAAGAGATGAAGAAAAAGAAGTTAGGAAAGCAGTATGAAGGTTATTTTTATATTGCCCCGTGGGTGGTAGGATTTACGGCGCTTACGCTGATCCCGTTTATTTGTCTGGTGTATTTTTCTTTTACAAAATATAATATGCTCAAGGCACCGGAGTGGATCGGAATCAAAAATTATGTGGATATTTTTACAGGCGATGAGAAATTCATCGATTCCCTGAAGGTAACGTTTATCTATGTACTGGTATCAGTTCCTTTGAAGCTGCTTGTAGCTCTTTTGGTAGCAATGGCTCTGAATCAGAAAAGAAAAGGAATCGGAATTTACAGAACGCTGTTTTATATTCCGTCGATCATCGGCGGAAGTGTGGCTGTAGCCGTTATGTGGAGAAATCTGTTTTCAAGGGACGGTGCGTTTAATGCGCTGCTGGAAGCCATTACCGGATGGAATGTGGACATTTCTTGGGTGGCTGACCCCAAGACAGCGCTGGGATCTTTGATCTTAATGGCAATCTGGCAGTTTGGTTCTCCAATGCTGATCTTTCTTGCGGGATTAAAGAATATTTCAACAACCTATTATGAAGCAGCCAGAGTAGACGGAGCCAATAAAGTGCAGTGCTTCTTTTCAATCACTCTGCCGCTTTTGTCGCCGATCATTTTCTTTAATCTGATCATGCAGATGATTAATGGATTTATGACATTTACCCAGGGATTGATCGTAACAAACGGCGGTCCCATGAACCGCACATTGTTTTACCAGTTATATGTATATCAACAGGGATTCGAGCGTTTTAACATGGGATATGCTTCGGCTCTGTCCTGTATTTTGCTGGTGATCGTGCTGTTTTTCACTGCTCTGGCATTTAAAAGCTCCGATGCCTGGGTTTATTATGAAAGCGGAGGGAACAAGTGATGAAAAGAAAAAAACAAATAGGAAGTGTGACCTTCCACGTATTATGTATCTTGTTTGCGGTGACAGCGCTCTATCCGATTCTGTGGATGTTTTCCAGTTCACTGAAGGATAGCTCCCAGGTATTCGTGGACGCGGCAAACCTGATTCCCAAGGAAATAAAATTTTCGAACTATATTAACGGTTGGAAGGGCTTTGGAGGAATTTCATTTACGACATTTTTCTGTAATACGTTTATTGTTGTGCTGCTGAGTGTTTTGGGCGTTGTAGTTTCCTGCCCTCTGGTAGCGTATGGGTTTGCCAGAACAGAATTCCGATTTAAGAAATTCTGGTTTTTTACCATTATGATTTCTCTTATGCTGCCGTCGCAGGTGGTTATGGTTCCTCAGTATATCATGTTTAATAAATTCGGATGGATTAATACATACCTTCCATTGGTTCTTCCTCTCTGGCTGGGAAGCGCGTTTTTCATTTTTCAGCATATGCAGTTTATTCGTTCCATTCCTGCTGAACTTGACGAAGCAGCATATCTGGACGGGGCCAGTAAGTTCACGGTTTATACAAAAGTAATTTTGCCCCTGATTAAGCCATCCATAGCCACCTCTGTTATTTTCCAGTTCTACTGGAAATGGGAAGATTTCTTTGGACCGCTGATCTATCTGACTTCTCCGAAAAAATATACGGTGTCAGTAGCGTTAAAGCTGTTTTCAGATCCCACCTCTATGACCGACTGGGGCGCAATGTTTGCCATGAGCATTCTTTCTCTGGTGCCTCCGATCGTACTGTTTTTCTTCTTCCAGAAAAATATTGTGGAAGGTATCAGTACCAGCGGTTTAAAGGGATGATCAGAAACAATGAGGGCTGCTGCCCCGGACGAATAGCTTGATGTTTGCCCGGGGCAGCAGCTTATTTAATCAAGGAAAAAGATACTATATTGTTCTGAATAATGATAACAAAAGTTATGTCTTTACGGCTGTGGGCTTATCATTTATGATATAGGTAATGATTCAGATAAGTAATGATTCTGATCTATTGGGGGGCGCAGAATGAAAAAACGATTATTGTTTCTGATATTTTTGGGGGCGGCAGTTGTTTCCGGAATGGGCTGCGGTCAGGAACAAAAGGAAAATATAGAAAAAGAGGCAGAAAATAAGCCAGTGCTGGAAATCTATGCAGGACAGAGTGAAAAAGAAAATATAGGGCTTCTGGCAGACGCGTATGAAGAGCAGATCGGAGAAGCCGAAATAAATATTCATCTAATTCCGGATTCAGAGTATACTCAGCAGATGATGAGGATCAAAAACCAAGAAGCCCCGGCAGATTGTATCTTTTTTCAGGATGCGGGTGAAGCGGCAGTATGGCAGCACAAAAAGGTTTTTAAGGAGCTGTCTCCCTGGTATGCGGACAGCGAAGAAAAAAAATATTACGAATCCTGGTATGGATCCATGGAGGATGAGGCGTATTATCTGATTCCATATCGAATCGGAAAAATATGTGTGTATTACAATAAAACATTATTTGACCGGTTAAATGTGAGTTATCCAGGGGAGGATTGGACCTGGGAAGAATATAAAGCCATTGCAAAACGACTGACAGGATGGTCGGATAATAAAAAGGTTTACGGTACTCTGGGTTTTGGCGGCGGCAGTAAGTGGTGGATGCTTCCTGCACGTACGGCAGGGGCATTTGATCCCTTTGACGGGGAGGATCTGGAAATGTTCCGCAGGTCTGCAGAATGGTGCCATGAATTTACCAGTGAATTTGCGGCGGCCTTTCCGTATTTTGAATGGGAAGAGGACGACTGGAGCGGTTATAATAATACGCTGTTTCTGGAAGGCAGGCTGGGAATGTATTTTGGCGAGGACAGTGAGGTCAATGTTTTAAATGAGGAAATTCGGAAACAGGGAATTGAATTGGAATACGATGTGGCGAAGCTTCCGGCATGGGAAGGAAAAGAGCCCGCAAAGGTCTGCCAGACAGCGGTTGTGGCGATGGCGGAAGCCTCTCAGCATCCGGATGAGGCCTATCGCTTTATGGAGTTTTGTGCCGGAGCGGCGGGAGGAATGGTTCTGGCGGAAAATGGTACAGTTCCGGCATGGCAGTCCTCTGAGGTTTGGCAGTCGTATCTTGAGTCCACGAAGATACCGGTACATACGGAATATTTCCTGAGTGACGGGATACCAACAGAAAATAATACTCCGGGAGTGCTATATTACGCGGGACTTGAAGCAATGAAGAATGAGGTCTCTTTGTACCTGATGAGTGAGCAGGAACTGGATTATACGTTTGCGAATATAGAAGAAGAACTGAAGATACTGAAAGCGGAGCAAAGCTGAGATATGAAAATAATGATAAAACAGAAGCAGACCATTACGCGTAAATTTTTAAAATATCTGGTTCTTATTATTATAGGATCCAATCTGATCATGGCGGTATTTTTGTATTGGATCATGCGTGAAAATGCAATGAAGCAGGCGGAGAATCTGCGTCAGAGCCTGATGGAATCTACATTGACTATGATGCAGCAGTATTTTGAGAATGTGGATAATATTGCGGATACCATCATTTATAACGAAGATATCATTCACTTTATGAGAAACAAGCAGAATACCATAGCCGATATGGCATTGATCCGGGGAATTGAAAGCCAGTACTATTATCTGAACCCGGATCTGGAATTAAGCTTTTATCGGACAGATGACTGGAACAGCATGTATTCCATACAGGATGAGGACAGAGCGATTTCTATTCCGGATTATCGTTATTCAGACTGGTATCAGGAAATTATCTGGGTCAGGGACAAAAAAGTACTCATGGCTGATTCTCAGAGCAACGGCTCCGTTCAGTCCTGCGTCTATAAAATCGAGGATCTGTATACGCCCAGAGTAGTAGGATACCTGAAAATAGACATGAATATGGACTATCTGAAAGAACGGTTTCTGCACAGCTTTAATAAAATTGCCGGGGCAACTATTCTTGACGGTGAGGATCAGGTGCTCTTCTACGACAAGATCGAAGTGAAGGTGCCCGCCGATCTGGTAGCGGAAAATAAAGAAGGTACATATGAAACAGAGGACTATATTATTACCTATGGTACTTCAGAAAGTACAGGATGGTATCTGTGCCTTGCCAGCTCGAAGGCTGAGATTCTGAAGACGCAGAATCAGATCATACCTCTTCTTATTTTGCTGGTTTTTCTTATGGTTGGGCTTACGCTTTTGATTTCCGGAAAATTTTTCTCTATCATAACAGTGAATTTTACTCGTTTGGTAGACGGAATGGAACAGGTAAAAAAGGGAGACCTGACCACTCGGGTGCAGGCGGATACCCAGGATGAGATCAGCATTCTGATTCAGGAGTTTAATGATATGATGCACCGGATCGATGAACTTGTCCTGCGTGTGGAGTCAGAGCAGCTTCTTGTTAAAGAAGCGGAAATTAAGGCGCTTCAGCAGCAGATCAACCCTCATTTTATCTTCAATATTATGGAAACGATTATGGGACTGGCAAGCGAGGGATTGGATGACGAGGTGATCGAGGTGAGTACATGCCTGAGCAGCATGCTGCGCTATAATACCAGATTTGAAAATGTGACAACTATTGCCGAGGAACTGGAACAGATTAAAAATTATGTGACAGTCATAAAGATACGTTTTGAGGACAGATTTGAAGTTTACTATGATGTCGATGAGGAATGTATGGATTGCCGGATACTGAAATTTACTTTGCAGCCTCTTTTGGAAAATGCAGTGTCTCATGGACTCAGTGAAACAGAGTCGGACGGTATGCTGAGAATCCGGATAAAGAAAGAGAAAGAGCAGGTTTCTATTATGATCTATGACAATGGAACGGGAATCCCGACAGAAAAATTAAAGGAACTGAACAGGCGCCTGGAGGTGACGGGGGAACATCCGCTGGAATATATCGAACAGTATAAGAGTCTGGGAATTTTAAACGTACATCTCAGATCAAAGCTTTTCTACGGATCAGGCTATTCTTTTGAAATATTCAGCAAAGAGGGAAAGGGAACCTGTATAGCGATCAAAATTCCTTTTTCTACTCAGGATGTCACAGATACGGAAAACAGCCTGCCAAAAGGAATTGGGGGTAAAACGCTTGTACAGAGTATTGATCATTGATGATGAAAAATTTATCCGAAAAAGCATCCGAAACAGAATGGATTGGGAAGCCTTTGGCATTACCGAGATTGCAGAAGCCGGAAATGGTGAGGAAGCGCTGGCATTGATGGACAGTTTCCAGCCACAGATCGTTCTTGTGGACATTCGTATGCCGAAGATGGATGGACTGGGCTTTATTAAAGAGGCAAAAAAGAAGCATCCGGCGGTGGATTATGTGATCATGAGCGCATACAGTGATTTTTCCTATGCCAGGACAGCGATTTCTCTTGGCGTAGAAGCCTATTTGCTGAAGCCGATAAATAAAAAAGAGTTGGAAGAACTGCTTCAGAAATTGCTGCATAAAATCCATGAAAAAGAATTATCGTCCATGAATCGAAGCGTTAAAACGGACGAGGTGGAGCAGCTGGGCATCTTAAAATATGACTATGTGACGGCGCTGGCCTTTTACTCTGCGCAAGAGGATACAGGAGAAAAGCTTGCGGTCATCCTGCAGGATCAGATACGGGAATATCAAGACTGCTGTGCCTATTTTTTAAGAAATTGTTCACGCAGTACCTGTTATGTGTTTTTGATTAATGCAAAAGAAGACAGCAGGAAAATTACAGGTATGTGTGCAGAATATATTCTGGATGCTATGGGAAATCTGGAATTGAAGGCGGCAGTGTCGGAAGCTTTTATCCATGGACAATTCCGGGAGGCAATCGCGCAAAGCATTGCTTTTTTGAAAAGAAAAATGTTTTCTCCGGAGAGAAACCTGATCACATATTCATTGTGCGAAAGCAAAGAGTATATGAATCAGAAAAACAGGATCAGGGAAGAACTGGGGCAGATTTACAGCCAGATCAGGAAGGAAGAGTTTACCCTTGCGAAAGAGGCGCTTTTGGATGTTATCAATCATTTGGTGCAAAAAACCACTCAGGTGGCGCTGATTGAAGACGGCATTAACGAAATACTGGTCCTTCTCAGCCATCTTCCGGGAAATGAAGGCGGAAATGTTGATCTTGATATTTTATTTCATGATTTCAAAAGCAGAGATTACCTGCTTGTCTATCAAACGGAGGAAGAATTGAAAATGAGTCTGAAGAATCTGGTCCATGGCTTGTTCGAGGCTGTACAGAAAAGAGATTCCGCAGATGTGACTCTTCGGATCAAAGAGTATATAGAAAAGAATTATGGAGACCCGCTGAACGCTGCAGAGATTGCCGGGAAATACGGATTGAGCGTAAGCTATTTATCGACGTTCTTTAAGGAAAAAACAGGGATGAATCTGACTGCGTATATAGAGGGCGTGCGTATGGAAAAAGCCAAAGACCTGCTGAAAAACAGAGAATGGACAGTAACAGATGTGGCCATACATACAGGGTATTCCAACTCCAATTATTTCTCCAAGGTATTTAAAAAATATGTGGGGGTAACCCCCAGAGAGTTTCGGGAAATAGAACGAAGAAGGGAAATATAAAATGAATGGAATGAAAGAATATGTAAACCGGCAAAGAGAAATAAAAATAGAAACCCTGGAAACTGATACAACGATTACAGCTTATTGGGAAAAACCGGAAAATTTTAAGGAAGGTCAAAAGTATCTTCTTTCTGCAGACGGCAGGACTGCTGCTGAAACTGATAAAACTCACTATACCTTTTATGATCTGGAGCCGGATAAGGATTATAGGATCATGGTACGGCGGATGGAAGAAAATATCTGCTGTGAATGTGCAGCGGTTACAGTGAGGACGAAAAAAACAAAGAGAAAATTAGATATTACCGGGGCGCCTTACTTTGCTGCCGGGGATGGAAAAACCATGAATACAGCAGCCATTCAGCAGGCTATTGACCAGTGCAGCGAAGAAACATTTGTATATATTCCGGCCGGAGTTTTTCTGACAGGTTCCCTGCGGCTCCACAGTAATATGGAGCTTTATCTGGAAGAAGGGGCAGTTTTACAGGGAACGGCAAACAGAGAAGATTACCTTCCAAAAATCCCAAGCAGGTTTGAAGGGATAGAGAGAAGCTGCTACAGCAGTCTGCTGAATCTGGGGGATATGGATCATGCCGGAAGCTGCAATTGCTGTAATGTGGTGATCCGGGGGAAAGGAACGATCGCCAGCGGCGGGAAAAAACTGGCAGAAAACATCATTTCCTATGAAAGGGAGGATATGAAAAGGGAGATTCAGGCTCTCGGAGATAAAATTCAGGAATATGAGAAAGAAGAAACGATTCCCGGCCGCCTGCGTCCAAGGCTGATCAACATCAGTAATTGCCGTAACGTATCTATTTCAGGCCTGACTTTAAAAGACGGCGCCAGTTGGAATGTCCATATGATATATTCTGACCGGATTGTAACAGACCACTGTACCTTTTTTTCAAAGGATGTGTGGAACGGGGACGGGTGGGATCCGGATTCTTCGACGAATTGTACGATATTTGCCTGTACCTTCCATACAGGAGACGATGCGATTTCTATTAAATCAGGGAAAAATCCGGAGGGAAACAGGATCGGACGGCCAAGCAGGAACATCCGTATTTTTGACTGCCATTGTGTATGCGGCCATGGCATCACCATAGGAAGTGAGATATCCGGCGGGGTGGAAGATGTGTCCATATGGGATTGTGATATGACACAATCCCGGTGCGGCATTGAGATAAAGGCCACCAAAAAGAGGGGCGGCTATGTGCGGAATGTGGTCGTCAGAGACTGTTCCGCGTCCAGAATACTTCTTCACAGTGTAGATTACAATGACGATGGTGAAGGAGCAGAGACAATGCCGTTTTTTGAAAACTGCCGATTCCAAAATGTGCATGTGACCGGGCAGCATATAAAAGACCAAAAGGAAATCATTCCCTGTAACGCGCTGGAGCTTTGCGGTTTTGATCATGAAGGTCATTCCCTGCGGAATATTACCTTTGAAAATATCCGGCTGCAGTAATACCCGTCTTTGTCAAATCTTATTATTTTGACTGTCAGTACTTGACAAATTTCAGAAAAGAGCGTAAGCTAATTACATTAGCTAATCTGATTAACTAAATAGAACCTGAAAGGAGTGTGAAAGATGCCGCGGGACAAAACTGCCAGCCATGAAAGGATTGTAGCGGCAGCCATGCGGGAGTTTCAGGAAAAGGGCTTTGAACAGGCGTCCATGAAGGCGGTAGCCGACGCCGTGGGAATGACTTCGGCGGCGCTGTACCGGCATTTTGCCAACAAGCAGGATATGTTTGCAGCTATGGTGCAGCCGGCTGTTGATGCGCTGAATATATGGGAGGAAAAGCACATTGCCTCCAGCTATGTTATGCTGGAACAGAAGAATTCTGAGATTATGTGGGAATTTGAAGCTGATTATAACGACGCCCGTATGGTGCTGGACGTCATGTACCAGCAGCCGGAGGCCTTTCGTCTGCTGCTTTGCAGCGCAGCCGGTACTCCCTATGAAAGCTTTGCGCATGACATGGTGGAGCAGGCCACTGACAGAATGATGAGCTTTTTAGAGGACTGCATTGCCCGGGGATGCGCCGTGCGGAAGGTACAGCGGGATGAGATGCATATGCTGGTCAGCGCATATTGCGCCGCATTGATCCAGCCCATTGAGCATGGATATAATAAAGAGGACGCGGAGCGTTATTTAAAAACGATCGTGGACTTTTTCACACCTGGCTGGCGAATGATCACAGGCCTTTAAGCGTTGTAAAAAAGGGGAAAGAAATTTCCCCTTTAGTTAAGAAAATGAGTTAGTATTAACTAACTAAAAAGGAGATTGAGTATATGAACAAGAAATCTGAGACGAATCGCTCCGCAGTCTCCTGGCTGTGGGAGCTGGCGGATTCCCGAAAAGGAGAATATCTGCTTAGCGTACTGGCGGCGCTGGCCGGTGTGGCCTGCTCGCTGGTACCGTATTTTATCATGATCGATCTGATCGGCGCCCTGGTTGGGGGAACGGCGGATAAGGACTGGTGCCTGAACCGGTGCCTGCTCATGGGATTGTGGTGGGTGCTGCGCTATGTGCTTCATTCTATTTCCACCACACTGTCCCATCATGCAACCTTCCATGTGCTTGCGGACATACGGATACGCCTGCTGAACAAACTGGCCACGCTGCCCCTTGGCACAGTACTGGAAAAATCCTCCGGCTCTTACAAGAATATCATTGTGGAACGGGTGGATTCGGTGGAGACTACCCTTGCCCATATTGTGCCGGAAATGACTTCCAACATTGTGGGAGCCATTGCTGTGCTGGTATTGTTGTTTACGGTGGACTGGCGGATGGGGCTGGCGACGTTGATCGTTTTGCCTCTGGGTGTGGCGTGTTTTCTGTCTATGTTCAACGGGTACGAGGCCAGGTTCCAGCGTGCGGTCAACTCCACCAAGGCGCTGAATGATACTGCGGTGGAATACATTAATGGAATCGAGGTTATCAAAGCCTTTGGACAGTCCAAAACCAGCTACGCCAAATTTGTTTCAGCGGCAAAGGAGGGGGCGGACTGCTTCATCGAGTGGATGCGAAGCTGTCTGTTCGGACAGTCAGCGGGTATGGCGATTTTTCCCTCTACACTTATCGGCATTCTGCCTGTGGGGTGCCTGCTGTTCATGAGAGGAAGCCTGACGGCAGAGACCTTCCTCACGGTGATCATCCTTTCCTTCGGCGTAATGCAGCCGCTGATCACGGCGTACTCCTACACGGATGATCTCGCGCAGCTTGGAACGATCGTGGGAGAGGTGGCCGGTATTCTTTCCCAAAAGGATATGCAGCGCCCGGATACCGCACAGGCTCTGCCGGCAGATAACGCTGTCGAGCTGAAGGACGTACGCTTTGCATACCACGAAAAAGAGGTGCTGCATGGCGTCAGCCTGCGTATTGAGCCGGGAACTGTGAACGCGCTGGTAGGACCCAGCGGAAGCGGCAAATCCACTATTGCCCGTCTGGTGGCTTCACTGTGGGATGTGGACAGCGGAAGTATTACCCTGGGCGGAGTGGATATCCGTAAGCTTCCTTTGAAAGAATGCACTGATCGTATTGCTTATGTGTCCCAGGATAATTATCTGTTTGACTTGTCCGTTATGGACAACATTCGTATGGGGCGCAGGGGAGCCTCAGATTCGGAGGTCATTGCCGCGGCAAAAAAATGCGGCTGCCACGACTTTATCATGGGCCTGGAAAATGGTTATCAGACCATCTGCGGTTCATCCGGCGGCCATCTGTCAGGCGGCGAGCGCCAGCGTATTTCTATTGCCCGGGCTATGCTGAAGGATGCCCCGGTCATTATCCTGGATGAGGCGACCTCCTACACTGACCCGGAAAATGAAGCAGTTATCCAGTCGGCGCTGGCCCGGCTGATCAGGGGAAAGACATTGCTGGTTATTGCCCACCGCCTGTCCACAGTGGCGGATGCGGATCAGATTTTTGTGGTGAAGGACGGGAAGATCGCCGCGCAGGGAACCCAGAGCGAGCTGTTGGCAGACTGCCCGCTCTATAAGGAAATGTGGGAAGCTCATATGAGCGTCAGGGACAATGATGAGGAGGTGGCGTAAATGCTTCAGACACTGAGAAAATTTTTTGATTTCTGCGGGGAAGAAAACCGCAAACTGTTCGTAGCTTCTATTTGGCTGGGCGTTTTAAGCGCCATTTGCTCTTCCATGCGTATTCCGGCTACTTATATTGTCATACGTGCGCTGCTGGAAAATAATGTGACTATGGATACCATTTGGACCAGCCTTGCGATCCTTGCAGGCTCAGTCCTTTTAACAATCCTTATTAATATGAAATCTACCATGCTGCAGACACGGGGCGGTTACCGGGCCTGCGCAAACAAGCGTATTGAGATCGCCGAGCATCTGCGTTACCTGCCAATGGGCTGGTTCAACGCCAACAGCCTGGGAGAAGTGGCTTCTGTTACCACCAACACCATGGAGAACATGTCTAATGTGGCCACCCGCGTGGTCATGATCACCACAAAGGGCTTTCTGACAGCCGGTATCATCGCTGTGATGATGTTGATATATGACTGGCGTGTAGGTCTGGTCACATTGGCAGGACTGATGGTATTTATGGCAGTCAACGCCCTGATGCAGCGTAAGGAACAGGCAGTGTCCCAACGTAAATTCAGCGCAGACGAGCGGTTAGTGGCCAAGGTGCTGGAGTATGTCCAGGGGATTGCGGAGGTCAAAAATTTTGACCTGACCAGGGATTCCGCCACCCAGGTGGGCGATGCAGTGGAAGAGTGCCGGAAGGCAGCTTTTGGGATGGAGGTTCCGTCCGTGCTGTTTATATTCCTTCAGTTTCTTGTCAACAAATTCACCGGCGTGGCAGTATGCGCGGCGGCGCTGGTTTTCTGGTTTGACGGCACATTGCCTTTGGCAAACTGCCTTTTGATGCTGATCTGCTCCTTTATTTTGTTCGAACAACTGGACAGCGCGGGAAGCTATTCCACTCTTTTCCGGTCTATTGACATCGGCGTGGAGAAAGCCAATGCCATCCTGAATGTGGAGCCTATGGACATCGACGGCAGGGAGATCGTCCCGGAAAGCTGTGACATTTCCTTGGAACATGTGAATTTTTCCTATGATCAGAAAAAGATTCTGGATGATGTGTCCCTGACCATTCCAGAAAAGACGACGGCGGCCATTGTGGGCCCCAGCGGCAGCGGCAAGACGACGCTGTGTAATCTCATGGCCCGCTTCTGGGATGTGCAGGGCGGCAGTGTGACGCTAGGAGGCCGTAATGTGAAGGATTACAGCTACGACAGCCTGATACGCAATTTCTCTTTTGTGTTTCAGCGTACTTATCTGTTCTCGGATACCATCGCCAATAATATCCGCTTTGGCAGGCCGGGGGCTTCCCGGGAGGAAGTGATAGCCGCTGCAAAGAAAGCCCGATGCCACGATTTTATTACAGCGCTTCCTGACGGCTATGACACAGTGATCGGCGAGGGCGGCGCCTCGATTTCAGGCGGCGAGCGCCAGCGTATTACCATCGCCAGGGCTATTATGAAGGATGCCCCGATCATTATCCTGGACGAGGCCACAGCCAATGTAGACCCTGAGAACGAAAAAGAACTGGTGGAGGCCATCAGCGAACTGACACATGATAAGACGGTTATCATGATCGCCCATCGGCTGAAAACCGTGCGGGGTGCGGATCAGATCTTTGTGCTGGACGGCGGCAGGATCGTCCAGCAGGGCACCCACGACCAGCTGGTTGACCAGGAGGGCATCTACCGCCGCTTTGTGGTGGAACGCCGTCAGGCCGCCGGATGGAAGGTCGGCGCGTAAGTGAAATCCTGACTGAGAACCGCTTTTCCGGGAGAAATTCCGGAAGAGCGGTTCTTTTCGTTACAGTGAAGGTTTACTTTACTTCGGAGTCAGATATGCTTTGCTTCAGTGCCAGATATGCTTTGCTTCGGAGTCATATGCCTTATTTCTGTGTCAGATATGGAACGAATTGCGGCGGCAGCACAGCGAGCGCATATTGTGTCATAGTCTCCGGTGATTCCTGCATCCCTCTTGAAAACCACATCTGAAAGTGATTAAAAATCCCGCCAATATAGAAAGAGACCTTGTACTGTTCTTTAAGAGGTTTACTGTCGTCGATCTGCGAGTGGAAATATTTTTCCAATACCTTTAGGAGGATCAGCGACTGTCCGGCATGGTATATAATGAGTATTTGCTTTTTATATTTGAGGTAATGCTGAAATAAGTTCTGAAGATATGGTTTTAACTCTGTTTTAGCGCCGCCCGCCTCTTTCAGATATTCGCACATGACCGAATCAAAAAAGTAAAAAATAATATCCTCTTTCCCGTTGAAATGACGGTAGTAGGTGGAGCGGTTGACACCGGCTTTTGCAGCGATCTCTTCAATCGTGATGCTCTGGAATTCTTTTTCTGACATAAGAATCAGCAGACCGTCCACAAGATAAGACTTCATCATTTCAGAAGTGGTAGATTTTCTTCTCATAAAGCAACAATTTCCCTTCGTGTGTTGCAGTTAAGGCGCAAACTATTGAAAATGACGCCCAAACTGTTATAATAAAACAACATCTGTTTCTTTTTATTTTAACGAATTATGCGTAAAAGTCAAGACAGATGATTAAAAATTACGATGAAAGATGGTATGTGCAATATGAATGAAAATGCAAATAGTTATCTGGGAGAGGCGCCCATTGGGAAATTAATGCTGAAGTTCGCCATCCCCAGTATTATATCCATGGTGATCGCAGCACTGTATAACATGGTAGATCAGATCTACATAGGGCATGGGATCGGGTATTTGGGGAACAGCGCCACTTCCGTCGTCTACCCTTTGACAGTAATCGCCCTGGCGATCGCTTTGCTGTTTGGAAGCGGCTGCGGAGCCTATTTCAGTATCTGCCAGGGAAAGAAAGAATACGAAAATGCGCGTAAAGCAGTAGGCAATGCTTTCCTGATGACACTTTTGTGCTCGCTTGTTCTGGTCGCTGTCTACTGCTTCTTCCAGCAGCCGCTTTTGAGCCTGTTTGGGGCAACGGAAAACAATGTGGAATATGCAACGGAATATCTTCGATATCTGGTAACAGGTATCCCTTTTTATATGCTTTCCAATATGCTGGCTGTTATTATCCGTGCAGATGGAAGCCCCAAGTTGGCGATGGGAATCAATTGTCTTGGTTGCATCCTGAATATTATCCTTGATCCGATCGCGATTTTTGTACTTGACTGGGGGATGATGGGAGCCGCTGTTGCGACTGTAATTGGACAGATGATTTCCGGAGTTTTGTCTGTCGCGTATCTGCTCCATACTAAAAGCTTCCGTCTGAAAAGAGATAGCTTTAAGCTGGAGTGGAAAATACTTAAAAAAGTTATGGCATTGGGAATCAGCAGTTTTTTTACCCAGATAACGATCGTTATTGTGTCCGCTGTGCTGAACAATGCTCTTGTGAAATATGGGGCACAGACAAAATATGGAGCTGACATACCGCTTACAGTCATTGGTATCGTAATGAAAATCTTCTCTGTTGTTTCCGGCATCAGCATTGGGCTTACCATTGGAATACAGCCGATTACGAGCTATAACTATGGCGCCGGAAATCTGGGGCGCGTGAAAGAATTGTTCCAGAAAATGCTGATTTGTGAGCTATGTATCGGTGCGGCTGCATTGATTGTTTTTGAGGCATTTCCGGCGCAGATCGTCGGTATATTTGGAAGCGGCGATGATTTATATATGGAATTTGCCACACTGGCCGTGAGAATTTACCTGAGCGGTATTATATTTACCTGTATTCAAAAGGGCTGCGGTTCCTTTATGCAGGCGATCGGAAGGCCTCTTCTTTCTGCTACGCTTTCGCTGGTCCGGGAGGCTGTCCACATTGTGCTTATATTGGTATTGCCGGTTTACTTTGGCCTTATGGGGATTTTATATTCCGCTCCGCTCTGTGATATTGTAGCGATTATTGCGACTGGAATATTAACCTTCCGATTGATCCGGCAATTAAAAATGAAAGAGAAAAATACGCTTACAGAATAATAAGCGTAAAAATACTTCTGCAGATGGGAGGGAAGCCTGATGAATTTTTCACAAAAAAAGACTACGACATATACTGGGTAAAGTGCTGAAAATAAAAAAAGTGCTTACAAAAGCTGCTTTTTTGTTACGGGAAAAGGAGGAAAATTATGCCGCAGAATAAAAGAGAAAGTTTAATTTACACAACAATGGTATGCGCCTTAATGGTGATCTGGATGAGTACATACAACGTAACGCTTCATACGGGGAATTTCGGGCTGGAAGCCCTTAAAGAAGCCTGGCTTGGATTTCCCATCGCCTATGCATATGCGATGCTGTTCGACTGGTTTGCAGTGTCCAAGCTCGCAAAGAAATTTGCTTACCGGTTTCTGATAACGCCGGAGAGCAGCTCCCGAAAAAAGATCATCGCCATATCCTGCTGCACTATCGTGCCCATGGTAATTGTAATGTCGCTGTACGGCGCGCTGGAGGCCTGTGTGAAATCCGGCGCATGGAACAGTCTGTTTGTGATCTGGATGACGAATATCCCCAAAAACCTCGTAATGGCGGCGCCGTTCCAGTTGCTGATCGCAGGACCCATTATCCGGAAGCTGTTCCGCGCCGCATTCCCGGTAGGGAAGATACTGCCGTGATGAAAATAGGATTGTCTTTCAGATAGTAGTATAGAAAGATAGTAAAGAAATTAAAAAAATAATAGCGTGCTATTGACTTGAAAAAGAAAGTATGCTATTATTATATCCGTAAACGAAGGAACACGAATAATTCATTTCGGCAAGGGAGGTGGAAGAGATTTGATAAATCAGTATTCTTGCGGAGCTCTGATCAAACAAATTCATGATGAGCTTGAGAAAAATGCCAATAATGCAATGCGTTCTGATGATATTACCATGGCGCAGTGCAGCGCGTTGCTGATATTGAATGATGCGCCGGAAGGACAGATGCCATTAAAGGAGCTGGAACGATGGCTTCGCGTAGCGCAGTCTACTGCCGCCGGGATTGCCAGGCGTCTGGAACAGAAGGGCCTGGTGGAAAGCTTTGGGAACCCGGAGGATAAAAGAATCAAGATGATAAGGATCACGCCGTCGGGGATCCAATGCTGCCAACGTTCTGAGCGGCAGATGGAGCAGACAGAGGAAGAACTGCTGTCCGGCCTGACAGAGGCGGAGCGGGGGATTTTCCTGACTCTGCTGAAAAAAGTCCGTGATACTCTATAAAACAGCCCGCTGAGACAGCGGGCATTAAAAAAGATAAATAAATAGCATGATATTAATAGCATACGAACAATAAAGGAGGATTCTGAAATGAAGAATAATCAGGCAAATGAAATATTCAGGGATGCACCGGTTCCCCGGGCAGTCCTGAAAAACGCGGTTCCTGCCATGATGGCTATGCTGATGGTATTGGTATATAATCTGGCAGATACCTTTTTTATCGGGCAGACCCATGACGCCCTGCAGGTAGCGGCGGTGTCCCTGGCAACCCCGGTATTTTTGATCTTTATGGCAGTGGGGACGATCTTTGGAATTGGCGGCACTTCCGTTATTTCACGGGCCATGGGAGAGGGAAGAACTGAATATGCAAAAAAAGTGTGTTCTTTCTGTATGTGGAGCTGTGTCGTCGTAGGTATTGCCCTTTCCGCCTTTTTCCTGCTTTTTATGGATCAGATTTTAAGCTGGGTAGGCGCAAGTCAGGATACCTGGGAGATGGCAAAGACCTATCTGACTATTGTCAGCTTCTGCGGGCCTTTTGTATTAATTTCTAATTGCTATTCCAATGTAATACGGGCGGAAGGGCAGTCCGGAAGGGCTATGATGGGGCAACTGATCGGAAATCTTTTAAACGTGATCCTTGACCCTGTTATGATCCTTGGCTTTGGATGGAATATTGCCGGAGCGGCCATTGCTACCGTGATTGGCAATGTGGTGGGAGCCGGTTACTATATTGTTTATTTTCTGAGAGGAAAATCCTCGTTAAGTATTCGCCTTCGGGATTTTACTGTCCGGGAGAAAGTATGCTCCGGCGTGCTTTCCATTGGCATTCCGGCGTCACTGGGGTCTCTGCTGATGAGCATTTCCCAGATCGTGGTCAACAGCATGATGGCCGGATACGGCGATATGGCTCTTGCAGGGATTGGCGTAGCCATGAAGGTTACGATGATGACAGGAATGGTGTGTATCGGCTTTGGCCAGGGGATTCAGCCTCTTTTGGGATATTGCGTGGGAGCGGGATTGTGGAAGCGTTTTAAAAAAGTTATGAGCTTTTCCGTGATATTTTCCCTTGCCCTCAGCACGGTTATGACAGGCGTGTGTTACCTTCTGACAGATCAGATCGTCAGCGCCTTTTTAACGGATCCGGCTGCATTCGATTACGCGGTTCAGTTTGCCCGTATCCTGCTGACGACAAGCTTTCTTTTCGGAGTATTCTATGTGCTGAGCAATTCTCTGCAGGCTATGGGGGCTGCTGCGGAGGCCTTGATTATTAACCTGAGCCGCCAGGGAATCGTATATATTCCGGCGCTGTTCATCATGAACCGGCTGATCGGAGTCACCGGGCTGGCCTGGGCACAGCCGATAGCGGATTTGATATCTACAACGCTTGTTGTGGTTCTTTATTTCAGAACCGTTAAAAAATGCAGTTGAAATCAGAACATTAGAGCGTGTTTGAAAATTCATTCCCGCAATCTGCATCCCCCACTTTGCAGTCTATTTGTCCAAAATTCGGTCAGCGGTCTTCGTTTCACTACGGTCGGCGCTCAACACTCGTCCACCGGACGAGTAGCGCCTCGCTACGCCTCCCTTATTTGAACCAAATATCCCACAAATTGTGGAATACATCTTGCAGAAAGCAATTTTCAAACGCGCTCTAATCAAATAATACTTTCCTGATCTGCCGGTGCTGTATAGTCCGGCAGATTTTAGAATTAAAAAGTCTTTTTCCTTATAAATTCCTTAGAATTGCAGTTTATCCTCTTCTTATAAAACAAAATTCAAAAGGAAAGTCGAGGAGGATAAATGAATCAGAATCTTGTAGAAATCAAAAATCTGTCAAAGGAGTTCCGGGGGCAGCAGGTATTAAAAAATATCACCATGTCTATCCCGGAAAACTGCGTGTATGGTCTTCTGGGAGCAAACGGGGCGGGAAAATCCACCCTGATGAAGACCATGACAGGACTTTTGCGTCCTACATCGGGAGAAATCTATTTTCAGGGGCATAAATGGTCCAGAAAGGACCTGGCCCACATTGGCGCCTTGATCGAAACGCCGCCGATCTACGAAAACCTTACTGCGCGGGAGAACCTGAAGGTACGTGCCCTGCTGCTTGGCGTATCGGACGGGCGAA
Source organism: Eubacteriales bacterium (assembly GCA_030524715.1). GTDB lineage: Bacteria > Bacillota > Clostridia > Lachnospirales > Lachnospiraceae > Blautia_A. Next base: position 37,012 of record JAUNGB010000036.1, read on the forward strand.
TCGAGGAGGTGCTGCGGCTGACTGACATTGCGGATACGGGAAAGAAAAAAGCAGGGGCTTTTTCTCTGGGCATGAAGCAGAGGCTCGGGATTGCCCTTGCGCTTTTGGGAAACCCTAAGCTGTTGGTTCTGGACGAACCCATCAACGGGCTGGATCCCATGGGGATACAGGAACTGCGCCATTTGATCAGAAGCTTTCCAAAACAGGGAATTACGGTAATGATTTCCAGCCATATCCTGAGTGAGATCCAACAGACCGCAGATCATATCGGCATTATTTCCGGCGGGCAGCTTGGATATGAAGGAGAAATCGACGAAAAGGAAAATCTGGAAGAACTGTTTATGGAAATTGCGGCGAAAGGAGGCGTAGGGAGATGAAACCATATTTTCAGGCGGAAAAACTGAAATATAAGCATACCTTTTTAAATGGGGTCGTTGTGCTGATGCCGCTGATTTCCGTATTTTTATCTGCGATGCTCACCTATAACTACTTTGCCGTGGACAGCTATAACTGGTGGTACATGGGACTGTATCCGGGAATGCTGGGAATCCTGTGCGGGATGCTGGGAGGAAAAGACAAACGGAAAAAGAATTTTACCATTTGGTCCCTGCCCTGCAGCATGGGCAAAATATGGGATGCGAAGGTGCTGCTGGGCGCGGTTTTGTCAGGAATCGCCGCAGGCGTCACCGTCCTTTTGACGGTTATTATGGGACAGTTTATGGAAAGCGCGCTTCATATGACTTTTTTCATCCGGCCATCTCTGACGGTACAGTTGGCGGCAGGGCTTCTCATGTGGATTACAACTCTGTGGCAGATTCCATTTTGCCTGCTGCTGTCACAGAAAATGGGCACGTTTCTTATGCTGCTGTTCCATATGGGAAGCTACTCGATCATTTCCGGCACAGTTTCCCTGAAAAACTGGTTTATCTTGCTGCCGGGAGCCATTACCTCCCGTCTGATGTGTCCGGTGCTGGGAATCCTGCCCAATGGACTTCCGGCAGTGGAAGGACAAATGACCTATTCGCCGCAGCTTATGGAACCACAAAATCTGCTTCTGGGAATCCCGGCGGCGGCGCTCTGGTTTTTGCTCCTGTGGCTGGCAGGCAGGAAGTGGTTTGAAAGGCAGGTGACCGTTTAAATGAAGGAACTGGTTCGGTTGACGAAGAAATTAGTTCAGCTTACGAGAGAATTAGTCCGGCTTATGAGGACAGAGCTCCTGAAAATGAGGCGCACCTTTCTCTACGGTATGCATATAGGAGCGCCTGTACTGGGAAGCCTGATCTTTGTGCTTTATTACAGTGTGTCAGGATGGAATGAAATTGCGCAGATATCCGGTTTTGTGGAGATAATCGGCATTGCGCTTCCCTTTGCGGTGAGTCTTGTATGCGCGGGAAATGTGGGGCTGGAGGAAGAAAACCATTTCCAGACATTTTTAGGATGCGCTGTGCACAAATGGAATGCTTTTCTGGCAAAATGGCTGACGCTTCTGGGAATGTGTTTTTTGACGGTGCTGGCGGCAGTGCTTCTTTTTGGAGCCGGATTCCGATGGGGGATTGAGAAAACAGGGCTTCCCTTTGCGGATTACAGTATCTTAGCCGTGACTCTTTGTGCAGGAAGCGCGCCGCTGTATCTGGAGCATTTATTTTTAAATCTCAGGTTTACAAAGTCTGTTTCCTTAAGCGTGGGAGTAGCGCAGTTTTTGCTGTCCTCCCTGTTCCTCACCGGACTGGGAGACGGAAGATGGCAGTTTTTTCCCTGCACATGGAGCTCAAGAGGTGTGCTTGAGGTATTGACCTATATGACGAAAAGGGAACTGAAGGACGTTCTGGCAGTTGAAATGAGAAACTCGCTGGTGATCTGTGTGTTGCTATTGACTGTAGTTTATGCCATAATCAGGGCACGGTTTCATTTTTATGAAGGAAGGCAGTGCAATGATTAGGATTTTGGCAATTGACGACGACAGAGGAATCCTGGAGCTGATCCGCAGGGCATTGGAACGGGAAGGCTATGGGGTCACGCTTTTGGACGATCCTCTTAAGATCGATTATGAGAAGCTGGATCAGTACCAGTTGATCCTTCTGGATGTAATGATGCCCGGCATGGACGGATTTTGCCTGTGCCGGGAGATCAGGGACAGGGTGGACTGTCCCATTCTGTTTGTGACAGCAAAGACAGAAGAAAAGGATTTGATGAAGGGACTTGGAATCGGCGGAGACGACTATATTACCAAGCCCTTTGGGATCGGAGAACTGAGGGCAAGGGTAGGAGCCCACCTGCGGCGGGAGAACAGGGAGAAAAAGCACCGGATAGCTATTGGAAAAACAGAATTTTCCATGACGGAGAAAAAGCTGTACTGTGAGGGAAAGGAGCTGCCCCTTACCAAAAGCGAATATGCCATCTGTGAATATCTGGCATTGAACCGCGGGCAGGTATTTTCCAAGGAACGGATCCTTGAACATGTATTTGGATTTGACGGCGAGAGCAGCAGCTCCGCTATTACGGAGCATATCAAAAATATCCGCGGGAAATTCCAGCCCTTTGGCATAAATCCTGTAGAGACAGTGTGGGGGATCGGATATCGATGGAAATAAGACGAAGAGAAAAAACGCTGGCGGGTCTGTTTACAAAATACCTTGCGCTTTTTTTCCTTAGTACGGTGCTTATGGCGATAGGTGTTTTTTTGCTTCTCATGGTTCTTGCCGCATGCAAGGTAGTGCTGCCGGCAAACTATTTGGAGTTTGCGATTACGGAGCATACGGAGGACATCCGCAAAGCAGAAGGAAATCTGGAACAGTGGATTCCGGAAGGCTGTCTGTACGGCGTGTATGACCGTGATGGAGAATGGCTGGAGGGCACCTTCGCCGGACAGGAACGTGAAAGGGCATGGGAAAACCTGCGGATCTATAATATTTACAGCGGAACGGGAAACTACTACCGGTTTATTGATATGGACAACGGAAATACCTGTATTGTGAAATATAATCTGCGGATGCGGTATGCAAACAGCAGGGCAAACGACCTGCTTCCCCCTCCGGAGGTTTTAATGCCGGTTTTGGATATCCTGCTTTTTCTGGGAAACGTTATCCTGTTTTCCAGACTTTTTGCCAACAGGCTGAAGGCGGAGCTGCGGGAATTAAGTGGGATTACGGAAAAAATCGCCGCCAATAATCTGGAATTTGAGACCGGGACCTCGGATATCAGGGAAATAAGCGAGGTTATGGCATCTCTTGGGCAAATGAAGGATACGCTTCAGGATTCATTAAAGGTGCAGTGGGATCTGGAAGAGCAGAAGCAGGAGCAGTTGGCTGCCCTGACGCACGATATCAAGACGCCTCTTACGGTCATCCGGGGAAATGCGGAGCTTGTGGAGGAAGGGGAGCAATTGGAGGAAAACCGGGAATGTGCGTCATATATTCTTGCAAATGTAAAGGAGATCGAGCAGTATCTGGAAACCATGCGGCAGGTGCTCAGGGGCGCGGAAGAAACTGAGGATATGCGGTTTGTGAGCTGTACAGAACTGGTGGAAATGTTCCGGGAAACCGCAAAGCAGATATCTGCGGCGGAGAAAATCCCGGTACGTTTTGAGATCGGCGTGTACAGGGGTGAAATTCTCTGTAATGAGAACATGATGCTGCGGGCATGGAGCAATATTGTCAGCAACGGAGCCGAACATACAGACAGTCTTAAAGGGCTGGAAATCAGGATCTCACAGGAAAGCAGGGAAGGAACCGTATATCTGAAAGCGGCAGTCCGCGATTATGGCGCAGGATTTTCACAGAAAGCTCTGCAATATGCGGACAGGGAGTTTTACAGCGGAGATGAAAGCCGCCATGACAGAAGGCACCAGGGGCTTGGGCTTGCTATTGCAAAAAGGGCTGCAGCGGAGCAGGGCGGTTTTCTGGAATACGGAAACAGAGATACAGAAGGCGCAGAGGTGGCGTTGTGGGTGAAAACAGAGCAGGAAACGGATGCTTAGATGAAGGAGGAAATTTATGAAAGCATTATATAAAGGTGTAAAAGGATGTGGATGGAGCTGTGAAACCATGGATTTTACCTATTGGACGAAAGGATAGTTTCTGTTATAATAAGAATATGCTTACGGAGGAGGTTCATCATGGCTGACGGCAAATATTTTTTTAACGGAAAAGATATTACTATGAATTTATGCATCCAAATCAGAGATGTCATTGACATTATTCAGAATACAACCGGAATGAATTTCCCGGATGCGACTGTTGCATTTTATCATTCTAAAACTTATAAGGCCTTGCAGAATACGGAAAATACTTTATGGGCAGAATCTGCTGGCTATATTGCAGATCGTTATTTTGAAGAGCAAAAGGAAGAAATCGGCGTATAGGGAGTTCTTTGTGCTGCCTGGAAGAATATATAAAGCGAGTCTTGAACTGAAAGCGGTAGTCCGCGATCATGGCGCAGGATTTTCACAGAAAGCTCTGCAATATGCGGACAGGGAGTTTTACAGCGGAGATGAAAGCCGCCATGACAGAAGGCACCAGGGGCTTGGGCTTGCTATTGCAAAAAGGGCTGCAGCGGAGCAGGGCGGTTTTCTGGAATACGGAAACAGAGATACAGAAGGCGCAGAGGTGGCGTTGTGGGTGAAAACAGAGCAGGAAACGGATGCTTAGATGAAGGAGGAAATTTATGAAAGCAGTAGTTGCCATTGATTCATTTAAGGGAAGTCTTAGTTCCGTTGAGGCGGGGATGGCTGCCAAGGAAGGGATATTAAAAGCCTGTGGTGATGCAGAAGTGGTTGTGAAGCCGCTGGCAGATGGCGGGGAGGGCACGACAGAGGCGCTTGTAGAAGGAATGAATGGAAGATATGTAGAAATAGAAGTGACAGGACCTATGGGAGCGACGACGGCCGCCAGATATGGAATTGTTGGAAATGGAACAACGGCCGTCATGGAAATGGCGGAAGCGTCAGGGATCATATTGGTAAAAAGAGAAGACCTGAACCCATGGAAAGCATCTACAACAGGAGTGGGGGAGATGATTATCGACGCCATAGAACGGGGCTGCCGGGAGTTTATCATTGGGATTGGCGGAAGCGCTACAACAGAAGGCGGGATAGGAATGCTGCATGCTTTGGGATATCGTTTTTATGATGCTGCCGGGGAGGTTTTGCCGCCTGTTTTTGAAAGTCTGGGTAAGATTGAAAGAATCAGCTCCGAACATGTGAGGGAGGAATTAAAAGAATGCCATTTTCAGGTGGCCTGCGATGTGACAAATCCGTTGTGCGGAGAAAATGGAGCCATATATGTGTTTGGGCCGCAGAAAGGCGTAAGAATGGAAGAAAAAAAGTTCATGGACGGCGCTATGGGGCATTATGCCGTAAAAACAACGGAATTTACAGGGAAGGATAACAGTCATAAAGAAGGAGCAGGCGCGGCAGGGGGACTGGGTTTTGCATTTTTGAGTTATCTTCCCAATACAGAACTCAAATCAGGAATCAGTATTGTACTGGAAGCAATCGGACTGGAAGATGAGCTAAAGGATGCGGATGTTGTAGTTACCGGAGAAGGCCGGCTGGATTTCCAGACTGCTATGGGAAAAGTACCGGTAGGTGTGGCGCGTCTTGCAAAAAAATATGGCTGCAAGGTGGTAGCCTTTGCGGGAAGCGTGACGGAAGAGGCCGGAAAATGCAATGAAGAGGGAATCGATGCATTTTTCCCGATCGTTCGGGGTGTGACAACTCTTGAAGAGGCAATGGATCCGGAGACTGCAAAGAAAAACATGGCGCTTTCTGCAGAGCAGGTTTTCAGGCTGTTATAAAAGCAGATCATGTCCGCTTTACAAGTACGCCCATTTTTACTATAATTAAACATATTTAAATCGAATGGCAGAGGTGTTTAATTTGAAAATAAAAATGGTGGATGTGGCGAGATACCTGGGGGTTTCAAAAGCAACCGTTTCTCTGGCTGTCAATGGGAAACCTGGCGTTAACGAGCAGACCAGGCAAAAGATCCTTCAATGCATCGAAGAAATGGAAAAAAATGATGGAATCATACAGGAGAAAGAAGTATCCAAAACAGTACGGTTATTCCGGATTATCAAGGTTGTAATCATTAATCACCGGAAACAGGTGGTTTGTGATCCCGAACTGGATCTCTGGTCGGATGTTCTCAGGACTTTTGACGCAGAGGCACGGAAGAGGGGATATTTATACGGCCTTACTTATTTGAATGAAACGGAAGGGGATCTGCAGGGGATCATAGATGAATGCAATATAGATATGGTTGCGGGAGTCATTTTGTTCGGAACGGAAATGTCCCCGGCGGATTATGCTTTTGTGGGCAGGATTCATAAGCCGCTGATCATTTATGATTATGAAATGCCCGACGGGTCCTATAGTTCAGTCTGCATTGATAATGCCAGGGCTGTGGAGATGTCGCTGGATCTTCTGAAAAAGGCCGGCGCATCGGAAATCCAGTATTTCAGTACCGGCAAGGATATCTATAATTTTGAAAAACGAAGAGAAGCGTTTCACAATACGTTGTTGAAGCGGGGGGAATTTCCCCAAAAAGGAGACATTATTCCATTGGGGAATTCCATTGCGGAAATTACGGAGCAGGCGGCGGCCTACTTAAGCGCACATAAGCTGCCGGATGCATTTATTTTAGAAAATTATCAGGTATCTATCGGTGTTCTGACAGCAATCCGCAGGCTGGGAATTACAGTTCCGCAAAGCATAAAGCTTGTGGGGATTGATGAAGTGCCGGATTATATTGTGCCGGATTTTAAATTGACGCAGGTGCGTATCCCCCATGTGGAACGGGCCGCCATAGCTATGAGTTTGCTGGATAAAGAAATCACAGGCCTTTGGAATACGAAGATCAGGGTTTTTGCGGTGCCGGTATTGATCAATGGCAAAAGCGTATAATTGATGTTGTAAAAGAAATAATGCCAGTATTTAAACTTTTTAAACAAAATGTTTGAAATACTGGCTGTTTTTTTGTCCTTTTTATATAAAAATCCATAGATTGTTTTTTGCAAAACATAGAAATGGTTTAAAAATGCATAAAAACGTTGAAAATCCAAACAAAATAAAGTATAATATGTTTATAAAATTCAACTGGTTAAACTAATCTTAAACACGAAAAACAAAAACGAAAAGGAGAAAAAAGATGAAGAAAGATGCAAATGCCTATGAAGGCGAAAACCGTTCTCTTCATATGAAAGAGAGGATTGGTTATGGAGTCGGTGATTTTGCCAACAACATGATGTATGCCCCGGTAAATTCGTTCTTTACGTACTTTTTAACGAATGTAGCCGGCCTTGGCGCGGGGGTGGTCGGAACACTGCTTCTGGTGTCGCGGCTGATGGACGGCGTCAGCGACCTGATCGTTGGAACATTTATGGAGAAAATTCACAGTAAGCATGGAAAAGCCCGTCCGTGGCTTCTCTGGTGGTGTGTTCCTTTTGCAATATCTCTTGTGCTGATGTTCAGCGCTCCGGATTTCGGGACTACGGGGAAAATCGTATATGCATTTTTAACTTACAACCTGGCTGTTACCATCGTTTATACTGCTATTAACCTTCCTTTTGGCTCGCTGGCGGCATTGATGACAAAAAATCAAACGGAACGGGGATACCTGAATATCTCTAAAATGGTATTTGCTTTTGGCGGCGGTATGGTGGTGAACGCGGCAACGCTCCCAATGGTTAAATTCTTCGGCAACGACTCTGCGGCATGGCAGAAAACCTTTTTAGTATACGGCGTTGTGGCGATTGTGCTCTTTTTAGTCGTGTTTTTTACAACGAAAGAAGCGGTTACCGAATCAGCGGAAGAAAACGGGAAAGTTGAAAAAGTTAATATTAAGGATGCGCTGATCAGTTTAGTGAAAAATAAGTACTGGATTCAGCTTCTGGCTATTTTCTTTTTAAACAGCACGGTAAATGCCTTTATTGGTGTGAATGTATATTATGCACAGTACATTATGGATGATACTTCCTTGGTAGGCACATTGTCTCTGTTTCAAAATATAGCTTCTTTCGCGGCTTTTGCAGTTTGTACAGTGATCATCCGTAAAATCGGAAAACAGAGGATTGCCATCGGCGGCGTGGCTATTTCCTTTGTGGGGTATGCAATGGTTCTGTTAAACCCGACCAGTTATGCTGTATTATATACTTCTGCCGTCGTCAAGGGAATTGGAAATGCGGCTTTGTCCGGCGTTATGTATGGAATGCTGGCAGATACAGTTGAGTACAACGACTGGCATTCCGGTATTCGTGCAGAAGGTCTGGTATTCAGCGCAAACTCTATCGGACAGAAGGTAGGCTCCGGTATTGGTTCCGCAGTGCTTGGATGGGTTCTTGCAGCGTTTGGTTTTGTGAGCTCTTCTGCTGTGCAGCCTGAGTCGGCAATTAATGGTATCCGCGTTATCTTCCTGTATGTCCCGCTGGTAGTATTTGCGGCAATGTTTGTCATCCTGCTGTTTTATAAGCTGGATAAAGAATATGACGGGATTATCGCTGAACTGGGCAAAAGAAAATAAATGTGCCGAATTCGTTACTGGTTACACCGGAGGTGTGAACAGTAACAATAGATTTTGACATATTCAGCTTTTTACAATAATATAGATCTTAAATCGTGGTGCATAGAGCTGATATGATTAGAGATGACAGAGAAATAACATAGAAACGACTAGGGAGGCGTAAAGATGACAGAACAATATAAAGTATTTGAAGCTGATCTGGCCGGAACGGATAAGGGGAATCCCTATACTGATATCTGGTTAAAAGCAGCTTTTATGAATGACTCTGAAATAGTAGAGGTAAATGGATTTTATTGCGGGAACGGTAATTATAAAGTGCGTTTCATGCCTACAAAAACAGGTGTGTGGACTGCTGTTACGAAATCCAATGATCCCGCGTTAAACAATATTGAATTGACCTGTGAGTGTACTCCTGCAAAAGATGGGAATCATGGGCGGGTATTGTTAAAGAGTGATGTCCGTCCGCAGAGTTCTTCTTCTGAGGAAGATAAGTTTCACTTTGCATATGAAGACGGCACGCGCTTTCAGCCGTTTGGCACCACCTGCTATGCCTGGATCAACCAGCCGGAAGAAATTCAGGAGCAGACACTGGAAACCTTAAAAAATTCCTGCTTCAATAAGGTGAGAATGTGTATCTTTCCTAAGTTTTACACTTATAATACTGCAAATCCAAAATATTATGCTTTTGAAGGAAATGAAAAAGACGGTTTTGATTTTACCCGTTTCAACCCCATATTTTGGGAAAACCTGGAGAAACGTATCAGGCAGTTGGACGACCTGGGAATCGAGGCCGATGTGATCTTGCTGCATCCTTATGATAAATGGGGATTCTCCAAAATGGATAAAGAGACAGACATATTTTATCTGAAATATGCGGCAGACCGTCTCTGCCATTTCAAAAATGTGTGGTGGTCTTTGGCAAATGAGTTTGATCTGCTTCCATGGAAGACGGTGGAAGACTGGGAATCGTATGCACGTGTAGTTATGAGAAGGGATTCTTATGGACATCTCCGTTCCATTCATAATTGCGTGAAATTGTATGACCATACCCGTCCATGGATCACCCATGTAAGCATTCAGCGCATTGACGTCTACAAGACGGCGGAAGCGGTCAGCGAATGGCGAAAGCTGTACCAGAAACCTATTGTCGTGGATGAGTGTGCTTATGAAGGAAATATTAATTTTGGCTGGGGGAATATTACAGGGGAAGAAATGACCAGGCGTTTCTGGGAAGGCTGTATCCGCGGCGGATATTTGTCCCATGGGGAGGTTTATGTCCAGTATGAACAGATTTGGTGGTCCCATGGAGGAAAGCTGCATGGAACTTCTCCGGAGAGGATCGCTTTTTTGAGGAAGGTTATGGAGGAAGCACCCGAAGGAGCTGCGCCATTAAAAATAACTCCGGAAAACCATGAAGCAAACTGGGATGTTCCGTGTTTATGCAAAGAAGATGATAATTCCTATTTCCTGTATTATTTTGGCTTCTTTAAGCCTTTATTCCGTACATATGAATTACCGGAAGGCTGTGCTTATGAGATCGAATTGATCGATACATGGGATATGACCATCCATAAATTGCCCGGAACCTATTCGGGAAGTATTAAGATCGATATGCCGGAAAAACAGTATATGGCTATACGGATGAAGAAGGTCTGAACGTATTTTGGCCAGATACAAAAAATGCTTGACTGTCTGCCTGGGAAGATAGCATAATATAAGGAGAAAACACTTTTTACCTCTACGTCAGTTAGGGCAATACATCATTGTGCTTATTACTTCAGGATTAGTGAAACGACGTACCGGGAGCCTGTTTTCATTATCATTAGGTTATAGGAGGGACAGAAATGAACGAAGTGATTGAAAAGGTACAGGAAATGATAAGCGCTCCGTCATGCTGCGCAGAATTAAAGGCTGCCGGCCAGGCATATCTGGATGCCGCCGGAACCGAAAAGGAGGAAGATGCAAAAGCAGCGCTGCTTGCGGAAATCCAGCAGGATATCATGCCCATTGACGGTTTAATCGGTTTTGCCGGTTCAGAAATGGGAACAAAGGTATTTGGCGAACAGGCTGCAGCTATTTTGCAGCATGCGAAGGACGTCAAAGCCAACGGCGGTATTTATTGTGACTGTCCGGCATGCGCAGGCGCTGCGGCAGTGATGGAATTACTGAAATAAATATAGAGATTACGTTTATTAAGAACCGCTTTTCCAAGAGAAATCCTGAAAGAGCGGTTTTTCCAATTCATTATAAATTCATTAGAATTGCAAGTTTATTCAGATGAGACAAACAGCCGCATTCTACTGAAAAAGAGCAGGATGAAGGTGAAAAAACTGCGCGGACGATACGCGCGAAAAGCGCAGATAAGAAATTTGCAGGATTAATAATCAGGAGGACAAGTGTGAATCTGTAACTTGAATTTTGGGCGCACTATCCCCTTGGTGGAAAAAC